>JALUZX010000144.1 GCA_027011425.1 Planctomycetota bacterium | reverse complement strand
GCCGGCACCCGAGCCCGCCGTTCCCGGCTGAATGCTGACAGTAGGACCCTTTCCACGCCTCCCCGACCCACAGATTCTGCGGAGGACCCAGAAAACCCGGGGATCCAGGCCCGGCGCCTCTTTCCCTTTTGGTTTCCTTCCGCGGCTCCCGCGGTTTTTTTATATTGTCCCGATCCTGACCGGAGAGAAAACAAGGAGACCCCGATGCCGAATAAAAATTCCGCTTTCCCGGCCGCGATCCTCCTCCCCGCCCTGTCGATCCTGGCCGGCGGGTGTTCCTCTCCCGGGAGCGGCTCCGGGAAGACCCCGGAAAGAGCCGCGCCCCGCCTGGCCGGGCGCCTTTCTCCCCAAGGGAAGATCCTCCGGCGCTACGGCCCCGCTTTCGTGGAGGCCCTGCCCCACGGCATCGAGGCCGTCCACCTGAAGGGGAACTCCTACGAGAGGGGCTACCAGTATGGGACTCTCCTCAAAAACGAGATCGAGGAGACCCTGAAGTCCGGGATGACCATGTTCGCCCTCTACATCGGGGACAAGAACTACAAGAAAGGCCTGGAGAGGATCCGGAGGGGCAAGGAGGTCATGGAACGATACATCCCTCCCGAATTCCGGGAGGAGATGAGGGGCATGGCCGACGCCCTGGCCGCCGCGGGGTCGGACCTCACCTATGACGACATCCTCATGTGGAACACCGTCAACGACAGCAAGATGCTCCACAAGGGACCCTGCTCCATCGAGGAGGACCTTCCCGCGGGGAAACGAATCCCCTACCCGCCCTACCGGGGAGGGTGCATGACCGTCTGCGCCGCCGGCCCGGCCACATCCAACGGGGAGATGATCGTCGCCAAGAACATGGATTGGTACGCCACGCCCGAGATGCGCCGCCACCCCATCGTCCTGGCCGTCCAGCCCACGGACGGTGGTTACGCCTATTTTACGCCGGCCTACCCGGGGTGGATCTCGGGGATCGAGGGATGCAACGACAAAAAGGTCTGTTTCGGGATGCAGATCAGCCGCTCCGACAGGGAGACCATGCGGGGAGCCGGATGGCACTTCCTGGCCCTTCTGCTTTTGAAATACGCCGACAGCCTGGGCGACGCGGTCAACATCCTCACCGTCTATCCCAGGCCCTGCGGCAACATCTTTCTCGTGGCCGACGCCAAGACGGGGAAGGCCCTTGTGATCGAGACCACCGCCGACGCCGTGGCCTTGCGTTATCCACAGAAGGACCAGGGGACCATCTGGTCCACCAACCACTTCAACTGTTTCCCCGGCTGGCAGGGCTACAAGGGACCGGTCAACATGCCGGCCCTCCAGAAGAAGTCTTACCGCTTGAAGCTGGACTCCATCGAGTCCTGGCAGAAGAGCCTTCCCGGGTGGTCCAAGGGCCGCTACGACCGGACCCGGGAACTCCTGGAGAAGAACTACGGGAAGATCACGGTGAAGACCATGCTGTCGCTCATCAGCGAGCGATACTCCATGAAGTGGAAGAAATACGTGGGATGGGACGAACTGGACGCCGACGCCATCGCCGACATCTGGGCCAAGGACAAGGTCCTGTCCAAGAACGTCCAGTATTACAAGAGCCCGAAACGCGGGCCCCTCACCTACAGCGGCGCCGCCGTCTGGAGCCTGGTGATGCGCCCCGCCGCGGGGGAAGTCTGGGTCGCCATGGCCGGCCCCGTCCCCGCCCAGAAAGGCGGATTCGTCAAGTTGACCGTATTCAAGAATTAAGCCCCCTCGGGCCCACACCTCGTGAAGAGCACGCCGGAGGGACGGCGCGGAGCGCCGGCCCGAACGTCGTGCAGGGAGGGAGCCGAACCTTTGGGATCCTTCCTTGTCCGACGTTCGCCTCCCTATACATGTGAAGAGCACGCCGGAGGGACGGCGCGTAGCGCCGGCCCGAACGTCGTGCAGGGAGGGAGCCGAACCTTTGGGATCCTTCCCTGTCCCACGTTCGCCTCCCTATACATGTGAAGAGCACGCCGGAGGGACGGCGCGAAGCGCCGGCCCGAACGTCGTGCAGGGAGGGAGCCGAACGTTTGGGATCCTTCCTTGTCCGACGTTCGCCTGCGTCGCTAAAGCGACGCAGGCTCCGGCGGACTCTTCACGGGAGAAAAAGAGTGCTCACGCGACGCAGGCTCCGGCGGACCCTTCACGGGGAAAAAAGAGCCACCCGGCTTCATCCCATCAGGCCGGCCACGTTTTTCGCCAGGCCGGGGTCGACTTTCTCCAAGAGGGCGAGCTGGCGCTCCCGGATCTCTTTCTTGGCCCCCGAGAGGTGGGCCGCCAGGTTCCCTTCCAGGTGGGCCCGGTCGGTGTCGCTCATGACCTTCTCGTAAAGGGCTCGCGCCTGGAGAAAATCCTCCTCCCCGCCTTTCGGCCTGTGCCTCGCCGCCAGGCCCGAAACGGGAATCCCAGGAGGGGCCACGCCCTCGTCCGGAGCCGGGCCGCCCATGCTGTTGGGCCAGTAGTTGGGCCCTCCGCCCCCGTTTTCGTCCACCCGTATCGCACCGTCCCTCTGGTAGTTCCTCTCCCGGGCCGCCCTGGGGGCGTTCACCGGGATCAAGTGGTAGTTGGGCCCAAGCCTGTGGCGATGGGTATCGGGGTAGGAAAAGAGCCTTCCCTGGAGCATCTTGTCCGGCGAGGGCGCCATCCCGGGCACCAGGTTCCCCGGCGAAAAGGCGCTCTGCTCCACTTCGGCGAAGTAATTGGAAGGGTTCCGGTCCAGGACGAGCCTTCCGAAAGGCCTCAAGGGCGCGACCGCATGAGGCCAGACCTTGGTGAGATCGAAGGGATCGAAGGGGAGAGCCTCGGCCTCCTTGGGCGTCAGGACCTGGATGTAGGCCGTCCAGGAAGGATGCCTGCCCGCGGCGATGCTCTCGTAGAGGTCCCGGGTGGCGTGGTCCGGGTCCTCGCCGGCCAGCCTTTCCGCCTCCTCCCTTGTCAGGTTGGCGATCCCCTGGTCGGTCTTGAAATGGATCTTCACCCAGAAGCGTTCGCCCTTGTCGTTGTACCACATGAAAGCGTGCCCCGAATACCCGTTCATGTTCCGGTATCCCCTGGGCGTCCCCCGGTCGGAGAAGAGAATCAGCACCTGGTGGATCGACTCGGGCGTAAGCGAAAGAAAGTCCCAGAACATGTCCGGGTCCTTCAGGTTGGTGGCGGGATTCCGCTTCTGGGTGTGGATGAAGTCCGGGAACTTCAGGGGATCCCGGATGAAGAACACCGGCGTGTTGTTCCCGACGAAGTCGTAGTTCCCCTCCTCGGTGTAGAACTTGACCGCGAAGCCCCGGGGGTCCCGCTCGGAGTCGGCGGACCCCTTCTCGCCCCCCACCGTGGAGAAGCGGGCGAAGACCTCGGTTTTCTTGCCCACCTCCGAGAGAAAGGCCGCCCGGGTGTAGCGGGAGACATCGTGGGTCACCTCGAACCACCCCCAGGCGCCGGCGCCCTTGGCGTGGACCACCCGCTCCGGGATCCGTTCCCGGTCGAAGTGGGCCAGTTTCTCCAGCAGGTGGACATCCCCCAAAAGAAGGGGACCCCCCGGGCCGGCGGAGAGGGAGTCCAGGTCGTCCGGCACGGGAGCGCCGTGGGAGGTGGTGAGGCGGTTCTTTGCTTCCTTGGGATTCTTCTTCATGGCTTTGCTCCTCGCCTGGAAGGTGTCGAAGGATGGTTTCGATCTCGTCCTTGATAGGTTTTTATCTTAGTTAGGAATTATTCCG
>JALUZX010000143.1 GCA_027011425.1 Planctomycetota bacterium | reverse complement strand
AAGCTCCGCAACGTCCTGGCCGGGCCCTCGGGGGAACTGGCCCTCCTGGACCTCCCCGACCTGGCCAGGTTTTCCCTTCCCGGGAGGAAGGAAAGGGACCTGCGGGTTCTCCGGGCCGACGCCGCCAGGGTGCTGGGGGATGGGGCCCGGGTCAATACGCCTGGGCCACGATGACCCGTCCGGGGGAGGGCTTTCCCGAGACGATGCACGTTCCCGGTTCGGTATGAGTGCGCTGGAACTCCCCGTCCCGGACCGTCCCCGGGATGCAGCGGATCGAGGCCTTCATGTCCTCCTTGAAACGGGTCTCCGATTCGGGCGTGCCGTCCCAGTGGACCAGGTAGAAGCCGCCCTCGGCCTGGACCCTTTCCTTCAGCTCTCGGTAGTCGTCCACCTCGAAGGTGTGGGAGTCCCGGAAGGAACGGGCTCTCTCCAGGAGAGCCTTCTGGTAGGCCTCGAGTTTTCCCGGGAGGACTTCGCCGATCCTGTCGAAGGGAACCTTCTCCTTGGTCCGGTCCAGGCGGGAGACCAGGACGCCCGCCCCGTCGTTGACGTCTCTCGGGCCGATCTCCAGGCGGAATGGGACGCCTTTTTGTTCCCACTCGAAGAACTTTGGACCCGGCTTCAATTCGTCCCGGTCGTCCAGGACGACCTTCCGGTCTCCCAGGGCGGCCCGGGCCGAGGCGGCGGCCTTCTCCGCCGCTTCCAGGACCTTGGCCTTCTCCTCGGGGCCCTTCCAGATGGGCACAACGGCGAGCTGGATGGGCGCCACCTTGGGGGGAAGGATAAGGCCCTCGTCGTCGCTGTGGGCCATGATCAAGGCCCCGATCAGGCGGGTGGAGACGCCCCAGCTCGTGGTCCAGGCGTATTGGAGGGTCTTGTCCCTTCCCTGGAAACGGATCTCGAAGGCCTTGGCGAAGTTCCGGCCCAGGTCGTGGCTCGTCCCCATCTGGAGGGCCTTCTTGTCCTGCATCATGCCCTCGATGGTGTAGGTCCGCTCCGCGCCGGCGAACTTCTCCGATTCGCTTTTTTGGCCCGTCACCACGGGAACGGCCAGCCACTCCTCGGCGAAGGTCCGGTAGATCTCCAGGATGCGGAGGGTCTCCTGGTGGGCCTCTTCCTCGGTTTCGTGGGCCGTATGGCCTTCCTGCCAGAGGAACTCCATGGTTCTCAAGAAGAGCCGGGTCCGCATCTCCCAGCGGACCACGTTGGCCCACTGGTTGATCAGGATGGGAAGGTCCCGCCAGGACTGGACCCACTTGGCGTACATGGCGCCGATGACGGTCTCGCTCGTGGGGCGGACCACCAGGGGCTCTTCCAGCTTTCCCTTGGGGACCAGGACGCCTTCCTCGGTCTTTTCCAGGCCGCTGTGGGTCACCACGGCGCACTCCATGGCGAAGCCCTCCACGTGCTGGGCCTCCTTGGCCAGGAAGGACTGGGGGATGAAGAGGGGGAAGTAGGCGTTCACGTGCCCCGTTGCCTTGAACATTCCGTCCAGGGCCTGCTGGATCGCCTCCCATACGGCGTATCCGTGGGGCTTGATGACCATGCACCCCCGGACGGGGGCGTAGTCCGCCAGGCCCCCGGCGTTGATCACGTCCAGGTACCAGCGGGGATAGTCCTTCTCTCGGGGAGTGATGTTCTTGGCCACGGCAAGTCCTCGGTCTTGGATCCAAAAAAAGAAGAGAACATGAGACTCGGCGGGAAGGCCTGGTTCAACTCCTTGTCCCTTTCTTCGGCCCATCCCACAATGCCCGGGCCCCCCCGGAGGATTCCCATGAAACGAACCTTCTTACCCCTCTTCCCCTCGCGCGATTCCGGGTGGATCGGCCTTTTCCTGTTCCGGCGGCCGGCCCTGGTTGGTCTCTTTTTCCTTCTTCTTTTTTTGCCTCTTCCCCTGGCCCCCGGGCAGGCGGCAGAGGAGACCAGGCGCCCCCTGAATTTCCAGGACGTCCTCCGGGGAAGGCCCCGGGTCCGCGGGCCGGCCCCGGCCGTGTGGATCGGAAAGGGCCACGTCTGTGCGGTCCGCAAAGGTCGGGCCTGGGTCCAGGTGGACGCAGCCACGGGAAAAGAGTCGCCCCTCCCAAGGAGACCTCCAGCCTTGTCGTTCCGCTCTTTCCGGAGAAGACGGATGCCTTCCCGCAAGACACCCCCGGAAAAGGCTCTCAGGAGTGCCCTGGAAAAGGCCCTGGTGGAGCGGGAAGGGGTGAGCAAGGAAGAAGCCCGGGGCGCTTCCTGGGAAGCCCGGTCCCTGGGGCGGGGGAAGGGCTGGGTTCTGGAGGCGGCAAAGGATCTCTTCTGGTGGAAGCCCGGAAAAAAAGGTGGCGCTGGAAGACTCCTGAGACTCACCCATGACGAGGCCCCGGAAGACATCCTCGGGGTTGCTCCCGGGGGGAGGAATGTTCTTTTCAAGAAGGAAGGCGATCTCTGGGCCCTTCACATCGCCGGCCGTTCCGCCCGGGTCTTCCGCCTCACCACTTTAGGCGGCCCCGAGCGGCTGATGGGCCGGTTGGACTGGGTCTACCAGGAGGAGGTCTACGGCCGGGGGACCTGGGACGCCTGGTGGTTTTCGCCGGATGGGAAATGGGCGGCCTTCCTGGACCTGGATGTCTCCCGGGAGCCCAGGATCCCCATCGGGGACGAACTCCCAGTCCACCCCACGGTCCGGTTCCAGCGGTATCCCAAGGCGGGGGATCCCAACCCGGTGTGCCGGCTCCACCTGGCCTCCCTGGAGGAAGGCCGGGACCGGCTCCTCGACCCTTCCCCCTGGGGGGGGAAGGAGCCCTTGGTGGTCCGGGTGGACTGGTCCCCCTGGTCGGAACTCTTCTTCCAGGTCCAGGACCGGGAACAGCGGCGCCTGGTCCTCCTGGCCTGGGATCCCGCCCGGGAGAAGCCCCGGGAGATCCTCCGGGAGGAGAGGTGCGACGGCTGGGTCGAGCGGGGGCCTTCGCCCCTGTTTCTCCAGGGGAAGAGGGAATTCCTCTGGCTCAGCGCCCGGGACGGGTATCGCCACATCTACTTGTATTCGGCGGCAGGGAAACTTCTCCACCGGCTCACCAGGGGGCCCTGGACGGTTCTCGGCATCCAGGCGGTGGACCAGGCCCGGCGGACCCTCTGGTTCACCGGGACCAGGGAGACCGTCATGGAGACCCACCTCTACAGGGCGCCTCTGGACGGAAGCGCGCCGCCCGTCCTGCTCACCAGGAGGGGGAAGGATCACAGGGCCTCCCTCTCCCCGGACAAAAAGTATTTCCTGGACCGCTGGTCCTCGCTTGCCGACCCGGGAGCCGTGGACCTGTGCCGGGAGAAGGACGGGAAGGTCCTCCGCCGGATTTCCACGGCCGACCTCTCCCCGTTGAAGCCCTTTCTCCTTGGGCGTCCCGCGGCCCACAAGGTGCCCGGGCCGGGGGGATGCACTCTCGACGGGGTGAGCCTGGCCCCTCCCGGCTGGAAAGGGGACCGGCCCCTTCCGGTGTGGATCGACATCTACGGGGGCCCCAACTCTCCAGGGGTGCGCAACCGGTGGCGGACACTCTCCAACCCCTGGTTCCACTTCCTGGCGGACCAGGGAATCCTGGTATGGCGCCTGGATCCCAGGAGCGCCCACGGGGCGAGCCACAAGGACACGATCCTTTGTTACCAGCGCCTGGGGAAGACGGAGCTGGAGGACGTGGAGGCGGGGATCCGCTACCTGGTGAAGAAGGGCTGGGCCGACCCGGACCGGGTGGGGATCAC
>JALUZX010000142.1 GCA_027011425.1 Planctomycetota bacterium | reverse complement strand
CTCACCATCGTTCCCGCCGGAAGGGTGACCCGGGCCTCCCCCGCGTCCAGAGTCACCTCCGATGAGAGGGTCCCGGCGGGAACCCGGGCCGAGGCTCCCTGGCTCAAATCGGGGAGGACCGCCCGGTGGTCCATGTCGTGGGGGCCTCCCAGGACGGCCGCCTGGAACCTGAGCCTTCCGAACCTTTCCCCCCCCCGGGCCGTAGCGTTCCGCCCGTCCACTTCCAGGACGTGAAGTCCCGGCTTGGGATAGGAGAAAGAAAAGCGCCCCGTCTTCCCCGTCACTGCCTCCCCGCCGTCCTGGAGGCGGACCAGGGCGGAGACCAGGGGGTTCCCCTGGGTGTCCACTACGACCCCTCGAAGGAAACTCTTGGCCCTGCTGGGAGCGTGGGGCCCGATGTCGCTTCCCGAGCCGGTGCACCCAGGGAAGAGAAAAGCCGGAAAGGTAAGGGCGAGAGAAAAGAAGAAACGAGCTGATTTCGTGTTGGTCATGGCAGTAAGCCTCCCGCTCCCCTCGCCCCCGGCCGTTTTCTTCCGGAAATTATAGGCCTTCCTCGGCTTTCGCGAGGATCCCAGCCAGGACCTCCAGGAGGTCCTCTTTGAGATGCTTGCCCTTCGCCAGGGCTTCCTCCGCCTCCGGATCCCCTGGCAGGGAGGCAGCGTTGATACGGACGTTGAGCCAGGCCATCTCCCCTCCGCTCCTGAAACACCAGGCCGCGGAAGCCAGGTCGGAGGCCAGGGCCGGCTTCACCCCTTCCGCTCCCGCGGCAAGGATCCGGGCCGCCTCCAGGATCCTTTCCATGAGGCCGAGAGGCGAGGCCAGGGCCCCAATGGTGGCCTTCCGGATCGCCGCGGACCGGGTGGATTTCTCCTCCTCCGTATCCTTGGGCAGGCGGAAGGCGGCCCGGACTTCTTCGTAGGCCCGGCAATCCTCCTCGGCGGCCGAGGCGAACCGGGAGGCCTCCCGCTGAAGGCCGGCGGCCCGCTCCTCCATGGGGCTCTCCAGCTCCTCCTTCTTGCGGCTGAAGCGGAAGGCCATGGCTCCCAGGGCCGCCCCCAGGGCGGCGACGAGTCCCGCAGCGGCGCCCCCTCCCGGCGTAGGCGTGCGGGCGGCGAACTCCTCCAGGAGCCGCGCAAAGGTGAGATCCGTCAAGTTCCTCTCGGTATCCACGTGGTCAGGCTCCCCTCTCTCCTTCCCCTTCCTCCCGCTCCGTATCCAGGACCAGGAGAGGCCTGAAATCAAGGGCGTCCGCTGAAGTCAGCAGAAAACGGGTCCTTCCCCGGAGACCCTGGAACCCCGCCTGGTGGTCCTTCCCGTGCAAATGGCCGTAGAGGCAGAAACGGGCACCCGATTCCAGGATGAGAGGCAGGAGGGGACTCTCCTTGCCGTCCTGGAGAAGGGGAGGGAAGTGGGTCATCACGATCAATCCCCGCCCGCCGAGCCCGGCCGCCGCCTCCAGGGAGAGCCGGAGCCGCCCAACCTCCCGGGCCAGGATCTTCTCGTCCTGCCCGGTGAAACCCGGCGTGCCGGGGAAATTCCATCCCCTGGAACCGGCCACGACCCAGCCCCCACCCAGGGAGAGGGCGTCGTTCTGGAGGATGCGCACCGAAGGAGGGAGGATCCGCTCTACCTTGGCCCGGCTGGACCACCAATGGGCGTGGTTCCCCTTGATCAGGACCTTCTTGCCCGGGAGTCCCTCCAGAAATTCCAGGTCCGGCCGGACTTCGTCGAGCTTCATAGCCCAGGAGAGGTCCCCCGCCACGAGGACCCAGTCATCCTCCTCCACCACCTCCCGCCAGTTCTTTTCGATCTTCCGGGGATGGTCCTCCCAGGCGGGCCCGAAGATATCCATGGGCTTGGGCCGGGCCAGGGAGAGATGAAGATCACTCAGGGTGTGGACGCGCACCCTCTCCCGCCTTCCTCCAGGCCGCCTTTCACCTGGCCCTGGCGACCTTCTTGAGAGGCTTCATGACGAACTTGTTGAGAGCCTTTTCCGTCTTGTCGATCCGGTCGGCCCAGACTTTCAACTTCTTTTCCCAGGCCTTCACCTTTTTCCGCAAGCCCGGTTTTACCTTGGCCTGCTTCTTGGCTCGAGCCAGGGCCTTTTGTTGCTGGTCCAGCTTGTCCATCTCGAAAAGGAGCTTCCGCATCTTCGCCACGTAGGAGGTGAGGCTGGTCTTGTAGTCCTTCCGGGCCACGGCCTTCATGGCCGAAAAGAGTGTGCTGGCCTTGATTCTCTTGGCTTCCAGTCTCTTGACCAGCGACCGGTCCCGGCTGACCAGGACGCAGCGGGGAAGTTTCTTCCCCTTGAGGAGGGAGTAAAGAGGGTGTCCCTCGGTGAGGGCGTCCCCGTCCATGCGCACACAACGGAAGAATTTCGCGCCCAGCCCGATCCTCTCGTCCTTGAGGACCGTCTTCTCCACGTAGTTCATGATCCGCTTGGCGGATTTCTGACCTGTCGTAAGGAAAACGAAGAGGGGCTTGGACCAGGCCTCGCCCGCCTGGACCGCCTTCCCTGCGGGATTCCGGCCCTGCCGGCTCCCCCCGCTGGTGCGGGGAGCCTCGTCCCTTCCCGGAAGCCCCGAAAGGCCGCCCCATTTGATTTGAAGCCGCGCCGACCCGGCGCCGCAATGGCCGGCCGCTCACTGGCAGGAAGCCCGGCCTCCGAAAAAGGCCAGGACCAGGGGAAGGACCGAGGCAACCGCCCAGAACCGCCTGTTCTTCATGGATTCGCTCCACTTTTCTCTTCCCGGGGTGGAACCGTCCCGGGAAAAAGAAGACTCCTCTTTCCAGCTTTTTGAAATCCAGGGGAAAAGGACTGGAGTATGCTAACAGATACGCAAGGGCCCGGCACCGGGCCCAGGCTGTTTTTTTTCTTTCCTCCGACCCACCCATGGGATGATCGGAATCGCAACCAACAGTGTCCGGACCAAAGCGAGACGAAAAGCCCGCCCCCCCGCTCCTTCTCCTGGCCGCCATCCTGGTCCTGGCCGGGGCTCTGCGGTTCTCCCACCTGGCCTTCCACCTCTCCTCCCCCCTGGGAAGAGTGGAAGAAGTCTTCCAATACAGCGACCTCCACGCTTTCGCCCAGTGGGGCAAGAAGATCGCCGCCGGGGACATCCTCTGCCGCGACACCTACCACCCCTACATGGACTGGATGAAGGAAATCGCCCCCCTGGAAAAGTTCGAGTCCTGGTGGGGCGGGAAGGAGATCTACCACCAGGCGCCCCTGTATGCCTACCTGGCCGGGTTGAGTTACGCCCTTACGGGAACCCCCGTGCCCCTCTTCGTTCTCCAGGTCCTTCTCTCGGTTCTGGCCGTGTGGGTCCTCTTCCTCCTGGGAAGAAGGCTCGCCGGAAGGGAGGCGGGCCTATGGGCCGCTATCCTTGCCGCCCTCTTCGCCCCGGCGATCGTCCTGGACGCCGTCCTCCTCCGGGCCTCTCTCATCGGTTCCCTTACGGTCTTCTCGGTTTACCTGCTCCTCAGGCTGGCCGATGGGCCTTCCCCCGGGCGGGCTTTTCTCACAGGCGTGCTTCTCGGGCTCGGGGTCCTTCTCAAACCCACGTGGATCCTCCTCGCTCTTCTCGGCACGGGCGCCTTTCTCCTGGCCCGCCCCCCCGGAACCTGGAAGAAAGGGCTCCTTCCCCTGGCCGGAGGGACGATCCTGGCCCTTCTTCCCCTTCCGGCGAGAAACCTGGCTGTGGGGGCGCCGGTCTTCTCCCTTTCCACGAGGGGCCCGGAGA
>JALUZX010000141.1 GCA_027011425.1 Planctomycetota bacterium | reverse complement strand
GACCACGCTCTTCTCTCCGGCAGCCGTTCCCACGGAAAGGAGCGTCTCCTTCTTGTAGAGCATGTTCTGGTCGTCCCAGGTGAGGTCCTCTTCCTGGCCTCCGGGGGACCTGGTCACCTTGGTGGGGCGGTGCAGGACATCGTAGGTCCGGGTCGTGGTGATCACGTTGCTGGAGCTGTACCCGGAGAAGAGATCCCCTTTCTGGACACGCTCGACCCAAAGGTCCCCGAGAAGGGTGTAGACCCGCTCCTCCAGGAGCTGCTTGTGGTCCGGGTCTCCCGAGACGATGGTGTAGTCGTTCCCGTCCTTGTCCTCGAGCAACTTCCAGGTCCGCACCACCTTGCCGTCGAAGTTCCTCTCATACCAGGTGGTCGGGTGGTAGGGCGGATCGTTGCCCGAGGGGACGAGAGTGACCTGGATGGGATTGCCGTTGGCGTCGTATTGGTAGGTCACGTTCACACCGGTGGGCCGGAGTTCCTCCGAGATCCAGCCGAGCCCGGTGTAGGTGTAGGTGGTCCCCGCCATGAGCACGTCCCCGGCCTGGCTTACTGGGGTCACCGTATCGGGAAGGCCTTCCGATCCATAATGGATCTGCGTCCCCGCCCGGGTGGTCCCCGACCCGTCGTCCAGTTTGTGGTAGGTGAACTCCGGGCCGTAGACGTTCAAGGGACGCCGGTAGGGGTCCTCCTCTCCCTTGGCCAGGATCTTTCCCCCCCATTTCAAGGAGACATACACATCGCCGATTTTGTCCGGCTCTGGGATGGTATAAAGGATTTGCGTCACCTCGGTGTCGCTGTATGGGTCCGTGATCTTCGTAAGCTTCGAGGCGATCCGGGGGTCGGCGTCCCAGGACTCGTAGGTATAAGTCCAGGTCCTGGAGGTCCCTCCCCCGGCTGGGGTGACCGTCACCTGGGTCACCAGGCCCCGGCCGTCTCCGTCATAGGTCCAGTCCCATTTCAGGCCCGAGGGAAGAGTCAGGGAGGAAAGCCTCCCGCAAGCGCAACCGGCCCAATTCAAGGTCCAGGTCAGGGCCCCCAGGTTCCCCTCCCCATTGCGGGGATCCGTGGATCGCGGGGTCCTTGTGACTTGCGTCACCACCCACTTCGTCGGGGATGCGCTCCCGTCCAGGCTCTTGGTTGCAAACACCGTCTGCACACCCAGGGGATCCAACCAGGTCACATAAGAATTGGGGGTTCCGCTTTGGTAGGAAAAGTTGTGCCGCTTGGCGCTGTTTCCTCCTTCGTCCTCGTATTTCACGCGCCAATCGTTAGGAGCGTCTTCATACCCGATGACAAGCATGGTCCAGGAGGTTGAATTGGCGCTCCTGCCGATGGTGGTGACCTGGGAGCCGGTCCATTGGAAATCGATCACCGGGTGGTTGTTGTGTTCCTCGCCGGATTCATACTTCCCGTTGGGCTGTCCGTTCTCTCCGCCTTCCGTATCCTCCAGGAAGGTCCGAACGGGCCGGGACAGGGAGGTAAGGTTCCCCGAGGAGTCATACCCGAAGGTGACGGCCCTGGAGGTTCCTCCTTTCTGGGCCGTAAGGCCGGTGACCCTCCACTTGCCCGGCGCCACCTCCTCCCAGGTCAGGGTGAAGTCGATCCCCCTCGTTGCATGCACCGCCTTCAGGTCCACGGGCGAGCTGCCGGGATCCCCGATCTCCCCATATTCGTAGGTGACCTGAAGGGGCCAGCTCGAGGTCATGTGCGAAAAGTCACTCTTTGGATACCAGAAGATTTTCTTGATAAAGAGCTCTTGAAAGCCTTCGACGGCCCCGTATTCGATCATGGTCCGGTCGGGTAGCTCCCGGTACCAGACCCCGTCCTGGTAGAGAAGACGGTCCCCCCGGCCCGAGGCCTGATACACGTAATCCGGCCCCTGCCCGGAATCGCACGTGTAAGTGAAGACCTCACCCAGGAAGTCCACCCTCTTTACGGTGGACCCGGGAGAGGGGGCGCCTCCGTTCTGGCCTTCCAGCTTGTCCCCCCAGAAAGCCCGGAACCTGGGCCCGAAGGGCCTTACGTCCGGGTTGTTCTCCCCGTATGTGGGCACGGAATCCGGGTCGTCCGGGTAGCTCCGGTAGAAGAGGGAGAAGTCGGCCAGGAAACCGGGCGCGATGCCGGAGATCTTGAACAAGGGGATGGAGAAGCGAAGCTCGCCGCTGGCCTCGTGGACGGTGCCGGTCCCGGCGAAGATCCGCCCCAGGAATCCCAGGGAGGTCATCCCGGGGGCTCCGCCCAGGTCGGGCGCCCTGCTGTAGATGGCTGCCGGCACGTTGAAGCCCTCTAATGGCGAGATCGCGTGGATCGTCTGGGTCCCTCCGCAGGAAGTCTCTCCGATCCCGGCGCCTGCGCCGCCCATGCCGTTGCACCGGGACGAGCCTCCGCAGCCTCCGGGCGCGGCCGGGGCGTAGCCCGAAAGCCCGGCGGCGATCCCGCCCGTGTCGGAGGCAGGGCGGCGGACACCGGCCTTGGGGCCTCCTTCACCGGGGACGGGCCGGGCCTGGGCCCGGGCCGGGGCGGGCAAAAGGAGGGTCAGGGCCAGGGTGAGGAGAGAATAGGCAAGCCTGAAAAGGGTGGAATTTTTGCCTGCCTGCCTGCCTGCCTGCCTGCGCAAACAGCGTGCCTGTGGGAAGAAGTTTGGGATGTTTTCATGGGGTCCTCCTTCCTGGGGAAACCTGTTTCCGGTGTCCCGGCCGAGGAGGCCCGTTTCTTCCCGAGGGAATCGTCTCGAAGGAAAGGGTCTCCCAAGTCGAGACGATGTTGAGGAGGGGAAAATTACAACTGATCCAGGAAGGGGTCAAGGGTTTTTTCCGGAAAATCGCCGGGTTTGGCGATTCTTACGAACATCTAACCATCCTACAGGCAAAAATGGCCGAAATCCCCCGACTTTGGCCTCTATCGAGGGGGTTTGGGGGATTGAATGGTTTTGTTCGGAAATCGAACGACGGACTCCATCCCCCTACTCCAACCCATACAAAAATCCTTTCTCAAAAAAAGTGTTATCCACCCTTTTCAGCCTTCACCTTGGTTTGCCTCTTGAAAAGGGCACAGTTTTCTTCGGGAAAGGAGAGCTCGTTTACGCCCGAAAGGGGTGCGGCAGGCCAAGGCCCCCAAACCAGTCCGGCCCGCACAAGGGAGGGAGGCCCGGCGGACCCCAGCCGGGCCTTTGCCCGCCGTTCCAGGCTTTGCCCAAAGATTCTCCGGAAGGCTCCCAGGAATGAGTCTATTTTTCCGCTTTTACAGGAATAGAATGAAACCCCGGTTTGCTGCCAACGGGCTTCCATTTACCGGTGGGAGCCATTTCTTTCCAAACAGATCCAACCCGAGCCCTTCGCACGCATTTTTTCTTTTCCAAATCCCACCATGACAATTCAACAGAGGAATCTATCGGAGCAGAGTTTCTGGGATCCTTGACTACCCAGTCGGTCGCGACAACCAAATACTTCAGGCCATTCCCGTTGACCACGCTCAAATACACACTCCAAATCTCCCATTTCTCTTCCTCCCTTTTCTCCTGGAGCCACCACTTCGGCAAGAAATCCTTGCCCTCCCAGATACAAACGAAGCCTTTTTCGTCGGCGGACACAAAATAGATATTCTCTTTCACTCTGAGGATACAACAGTCGGTCGTGATCCCAGGGTGACCCACAAGTGCCCTTTTCGTGCCCTTCCCGAAATCGACGAAGCATACCCCTTTCCCGTCTTCTCCATACTGGGAAAAGAGCGCCCCGTCCCCGGAGGGCATGAGGGCTAGGCCATACATGGGATTCCATTCGATTCTTATTTTCTTTTTCACCGAACCCGTCCGGGGATCGACGACCCAACACCTGGCGCCTGCGCATTCACAGACAAGGGCCCTCAGTTTTCCGCCGAGCCTGAAGAATTCGACCTTCAAGACCCCATATGTAGAGATGTCCATGTTGGACAAGAGAGAAATCTTCTTTGCCTTGCCGATCTCCCAGAACTTGACGAGGTTGAACCACTTGATGGGATGCTCCCAGAAGGAGGAAGTCGCGAGATACTTTCCGTCCTCCGATATGTCTGCCGCCAATACTCTTCTCGAGAGTTTGAGGGACCACAGGGTCTCTTTCGTTTTCGCGTCGAAGAGGAACACCCTCCTTCCGTCCGATGCCAGGGCCTTCCCGTCATCGAAGACCTTGTATACCTTCATCCCAATCGAGTGATCCTTCCCCTCGATCACGACCAATCTTTTTTTCTTCTCCGTGTCCCATACAACCACATGAGGGCAATCTTTTACTCCGTAGTAATAATGTGATGTCAAGGCCAAATACCTGCCGTTTTCCGACAAAGCTTGGAAGGATTCGCAATCCGCTTTACCTTCCGAGGCAGGGGGCCGGACAACGGCCTCGGGGCCTCCCTCCCCGGGGAGGGACAGGGCCTGGGCCCGGGCCGGGGCGGAAAAAAGAAGGGTCAGGGCCAGGGCGAGGAGAGAATAGGCCTGCCCGAAATGGATGGAATTTTGCATGCCCGCGCAAACAGAGTGCCCGCGGGGAGGAGACTGGGGTGCTTTCATGGCGACCTCCTTCCAGGGGAAATCCGTCTCCGGTGTCCCGGCCGAGGAGGCCCCGTTTCTACCCGAGGGAATCGTCTCGAAGGAAAGGGTCTCCCAGGTCGAGACGATCTTGAGGGGCGTCTAATTACACCCATTCCGGGAAAAGGTCAAGGATCTTTCCGGAAACTCGCCGGATTTCGCGGTTCCCGCCGGGGCCTTGGCCTTGCGCCCCCCTTGAAAAGGGCTTTGTTTCCTCACTTCGCTTGAACCGCTTGGTTACTCCCGGCGGGAAACCGGCGGAAGGCGGCACAAAAAAAAGGGCGGCGCCGGGTGAAAACCCGGGCCGCCCCGCGCAAGACGATTTCTATTCGTCAGAGGTCCCAGGGACGAAGGGTCTTCCTCTTGTTCCCCAGGGCCCTCTCCTCGGCCTGGGCGATCAGCTCGCGCACCTTGGCGTCCACCGCTTCGTAGAACTCCTTGGAGACATTGCATTCCTGGACCGCGGCTTTCACCCTGCTCTTGGAGATGAGCAGTTCCACCGGGCCCTTCTTGGCCTTGGGCCGTCCAGCCTTCTTGGCCTTCTTCTTCGTTTTTCTTGCTGCCATGGTTCCTCCTTGGGATGGTTTGAACGAGGAAGATAAACGCACGTTTGCTGGGGCTTACCTACAACCACGCCTCAATCGAGTCAATGGAGAAAAAGCGAGAAAAACGGGGTTAGCCCCGGAATTCGGCCCTTCCGCCCCGTCCGTTCCGGACGGCTTGCCTCCCGGGGAGGGAAGACCATAATCACTTCCCGGGAGGGCAACCTTTGAGATACCCCTATCGAATCTGGGCGGAAATCGACCTCGAGGCCTGGGCGTCCAACCTTGCCAGGATCAGGGCCGAACTCTCGGCGCGCCAGTCCATCCTTCTCGTGGTCAAAGCCGACGCCTACGGCCACGGGGCGCAGATCCTGGCCCCCCGGGCCGAACGGGAGGGGGTCGCCATGTTCGGCGTGGGCAACTGCCGCGAGGCCCTGGAGCTGATCGACGCGGGCGTGGAAGCGCCCATCCTCATTCTTGGAACCATCATCGACGAAGAGATCGAGACCGTGGCGCGCATGGGAATCCACCTGGGTGTCCACTCCTCCTCGAGGCTGGACAGGTTTTCCCAGGTCGCCCTGCGGGCGCGGCGCAGCCTCCAGGTCCACCTGAACATCGACACGGGAATGGGGCGACTCGGCGTTTCCCCCGGCGAAGCCCCCAGGCTGGCCCGGGAGATCCAGGAGCGCCCGGGCCTGAAAATGGCCGGAATCTACACTCATTTCGCCCACGCATCCTTTCCGCCGGGAGAGGAGATGAGGAAAGTGGAGGAAACTTTCTCGCAGGCGGTGGCCGGGCTCCGCCGGCGGGGTCTCCTTCCCCGGGACGCCCTGGTCCATTGCGCCAATTCTTGCGCCCTTTTCAGCGGGCTGGGGCTGGGCTTCGACGCCGTCCGCCCGGGAATCGCGGCCTACGGCATCCTCCCCCCGGAATTCCCCGCCTCCCGGGAATTGAAACCCGTCCTCTCCCTCCGCTCCCAGGTGATCTTCTACAAGGACGTTCCCGCCGGGGCTCCCGTGGGATACGAAGGAGCCTGGCGAGCCCCCAAGGCCACCCGGATCGCTACAGTGCCCGTGGGATACAACGACGGCATTCCCTGGCGTTTGGGCCTGGAGAAGGGCGCCTGCGCCTTGATCCGCGGCAAACGCGTGCCTTTCGCCGGAAGGGTTTCCATGGACTATCTCTGCCTGGACATCGGCGATCTTCCCGGGGTCCGGGTGGGAGACCCGGTGACCTTGATCGGAAAAGAAGGGGACCAGGAGATCTCCGCCGTCGAGATGGCCCGCCTCGCTGGAACCACGCCCTATGAGATCCTCTGCGGAATCGGTAAAAGGGTCAGGCGCGTGGCCCTCCAGAAAAGGATGGAGCCCCTCCACCCATGAAAGTCCGGAAGGCGTTTTTCATCTTCTTCCTCTCCCTCCTGGTCCTCCTGCTTGGGACCTGGCTGATCCTTCGGACCACCGGCGCGGGGCGGGCCATCGTGCGCCAGGTCCTTTCCAAGGTTCTCAAAGGGCGCTTCGGCATGGGAAAGGCCGACGTGGACCTCTTCGGAGGGACCGTGGAGATCAAGAACTTTCACCTCCGGGACCCGGACAGACCCAAGAAACAATTCCTTACGGTCCGGAAGGTCCTGGTGGGAATCTCCAGGAATCCCCTGGATCCCGGGGCCATGGACCAGGTTACCTTGACGGGGATCGCCCTTCACCTGCGTCTCGGCGCCAAAGAGGCTCCGGATCTCTCCAAGATCGTGGACCTGGCCTCCCAGAAAGGAAGCGGCGCCGATCTCCCCCCCATCCGGGTGGAAGACTCGATCTGCTACCTCTACCTTCCGGGAGCGAAGGAACCTACCTGGACCTTGGACCAGATCGCCCTTTCCCTGGAGCCGGAGGAAAGCCGGGAAGGAACCAGGGCCTACTCCATTAAAGGAAAAATCGCCCTCCCCCTGGGAGGCGGATTGAACCTCCAGGGAGTTCTCACCGTCCCCAGCCGTGGGAACCCGGCGATCCGGCTCAAGGCAAGCTGGGAGGAAATCCACTTGGAGCCCGGGACCCGGCTCGGGTTTCCCCTGGTGGACGAGTTCCTGGCGCGGATCCGGCCGAGAGGAAAGGCGGATCTCCAACTCTGGATGCAGTATCCCGACGACCGGGGAAAGCTCCGGGGGGGATTGCGCCTGGCCTTGAAGGGCATGGATTTCACCCCTCCCGTGGTGCCCTACAGGGTGACAGGCTTCCAGGGAACCCTGGAAGCCAGGACGGACCAGGGAGGCACCTTCCTGGCCGACATCTCCTCCCAGACCACCCGGGCTTCCTTCAAGGTGAAAGGCAAAGTGGTCCGCCCGGGAGGCCCTGGAGCGTCGTGGGACCTCTTTCTCCAGGCCGAGGACGTGGCCCTGGACAGAGCCATGAAAAAGGCCCTCCTGGCCTCCAAGCTGGAAGATCCCGCCCGGGCCTGGCGCGCCTTCGAACCCCGGGGGGGCAGGGCGGACGCGAGAATTCTTTTGAAGAGCCCGCCCGGAGGCGGACCTCCCGAAGCCACGGTGGACCTGTCCGTGCGGGACTCCAGGGCGACATTCCTGGGGTTTCCTCCCAGCCACGGCGAGAGGACGGCCTGTTTCCCCTATCCCTTGGACCACGTTTCGGGAAAGGTGCGGATCCTCCCGGGGGGGCTGGTGATCCTCACAGACATCCAGGCCCGGGCGGGGGGAGGAAAGGTCTCTCTCGGCGGCGAGGTCATGGTTCCTCCGGGAGGAAAGAAGGGGCGCATCCACCTGGTGATCCGGGCCGAGGGAGTTCCCTTCGGCAAGGACCTGGAAAGAGCCCTGGCGGCCGCCTTCCCCGGAGGGGAGAAGATCTACAGGGATTACGCTCCCCGGGGGAGGTTCGACGCCCGCGTCGTGGTGCGCCGCAAGGGGGGGGAGGGCCAGACCCGGATCGAAACCACCCTCACGCCCCGGGACGCTTCCGCGGCGTTCCGGCTCTTTCCCTACAGGATCGAGGACCTGGCCGGCACGGTCACCATCCTTCCCGAAGGGGTCTCCTTCGACATCCAGGGGGGACGAGGCGCGCCCTTGGTGGAAGTGCACGGCCGGTTTCCCTTTGGAGAGGGCCCGGCCACGGAAAGGATGGAACTCACCGTTTCCGCCCGTGACCTCCCCCTGGACGCCAAACTCCGGGAAGCCATGGCGGCCATGGCGCCTTCCTCCCGAAAGCTCTGGAAGATTCTTTCCCCCCGGGGGAAGGCAGACATGGAAGTGGCCGCAGCGGGCCGGCCGAGCGGAGGCGGACCGGTCTTCTACGTCTCCCTCTCCTTGAAGGACGGAAGCTTCACCTACAGCGGATTCCCCGTCCCCGTCACCCGGGCGGACGGAAAAGTCTTCGTCACCGTGGGCCCCAGGATCATCCACACGGACATCCTCGGGGTTCACGGTTACGCCTGGGGATCGCCCGTCTCGGTTTACGGCACCCTGGAAGGGGAGAGGAATTCGGACCTTCCTTCGGCGATGGACGTCATCGTGGTCTCCCGCAAGGTCCGGATCACCCAGCGGCTCGGGACCCTTCTCAACGACTACGGGTTCCTCCGCAGGGAAGTCTTCGACCTGCTTTCGGCCCGGGGCACGGTGGACCTGGTCCAGCATCTGGAACGGGCCAAGGGAGAAACCCGGATCCGGGGTTCCTCGGAGATCCAGCTTCTGGGGGTGGAAAGCGACTGCCGCCTCCTTCCCGACAAAGCCACGAGCGTGGCAGGCACGGTCCTGGCCTTTCCCGAGGGCATGGACATCCTCTGGATGGAAGGTCTCCTGGGCAAGGCCAGAATCGCCGTTCCCAGGGGGAAAGTCAGGCTCGGCAAGGAGGAAACCTCCGTGGAGGTCCGGGTGACCTCGGAGAATTTCCCCGTGGACGACCGCCTGGCCCGGCTCATGGATGCTCCGGTGGACCGGATCTACCTGGAGCGCAAAGCCAGGGGGACGCTCCGGCTCGCCCCCCTGGACCTTTCCTTCCGGGTTCCCCGCGGGGGCGGCCCCTTGAAAATCGGCTTCTCCGGGCACTTCGAGGCCCTGGGGGGCAAGGCGGTCCTCGGGATTCCGGTGGAGGGAATCAAGGGCCCTTTCTCCATCCTGGAAGGGAAGCTGGAGGGGGGCAAGGCCTACCTCCGGGGCAACCTGGAAGGGATGACCATGAAGGTCCTGGGGGTTCCCCTGGAGGGCATCACCGCATCCCTGGAATCGACGGTGAAGTCCCTTCGCATCCTGGAGGGAAGGGCAAAACTCGCCGGCGGCGGGCTGACGGGTTACAAGAAGGGCAGGGACATCTTCACTTTCGGTTATTCCGAACCCCACCCCGTGACGATGAATATCCGATTCTCAGGAATACGGATCAAGGAACTCCTCTCCGCCTTCGGTCCGTCCCCCGCTCCCTACAGGGGCTCCCTTTCGGGCAACCTGGAAGCGGAAATCCCGGACCGCGACCCCCGTGACCTGAAGGCCCGGGTCCGGTTGGTCGCCAAGGAGGCATTCATCGGAAAGGTCCCCCTCCTGGACGACCTCTACCGGCTCCTGACCAAGAAGAGGTCCCCCTCCTTCCAGGAAGGGAAGCTGGTGATCCGCGTCCATGACGGGAAGGCCCTCTTCCAGGAGATCACCCTGCGATCCAACTTCTTCGACGTGAAGGGCACGGGCGTCTTCGACCTGGACAAGGGTTTCGACTTCCACTTCAAGGCGGGAAACCTGGGCACCTTCGTGCTCAACCCGATCCTGGGATACAGGATGAGGGGGACTCTAAGGGATTACAACATCACCCTGGAAAGCCCGATCCTTCCCGTGGGAGGATCCCCGCCCCCCGTCTTCCCGGTGCTCCCCGACCTGTCCGGCCTCCCGGAGCGGGCCCTGGCCGTGGAAGGAAAGGCAGGAAAAAAAGGAGACTGAAATGCTACACGCCGTCATCATGGCCGGAGGTTCGGGAGTCCGTTTCTGGCCGGCCAGCAGAAAGGCCCGACCCAAGCAGGTCCTTTCGGTGGCGGGAGGTTCCCCCCTGATCCTGCAGGCGCTGGACCGCCTGGAAGGGCTGGTTCCTCCCGGGCGGATCACCATCCTCACAAGCCGGCCCCAGCTCGAAGTGATCCGACGGACCGTTCCGGAAGAGATCCGGCCCAGGGTCCTGGCCGAGCCCGTGCCCAGGGACACCGCCCCCTGCGCCGCCCTGGCGGCGCTCCTGGTGGAAAAGGCCGAGCCCGGGGCGGTCATGGCCCTGCTCCCGGCGGACCACATCATCGCCCCGGCCGCCGCCTTCCGGGAGGCCCTGGCCGCGGCGGCCGCGGCGGCCCGCGACAGGGACGCCCTGGTGACCTTCGGCATCCCCCCCACCTTCCCGGCCACCGGATACGGATACATCCAGAGCGGGGACCGGGCCTTCGGGGAAAAGGGGCTGGACTTCTACCAGGTGCGGACCTTCCGGGAGAAGCCCGGCGCCGAGACCGCCGCCCGCTGGCTCGAGGAGGGAGGCTGGTTCTGGAACAGCGGAATCTTCGTGTGGAAGGCCGCCGTCCTCCTTGAAGAGATCCGCCGCCACGCCCCGGACCTCGCCCTGGTGATGGAAACCCTGGCGAAGGCCTGGGGGTCGCCGCACTGGGAGGAAGCCCTGGAAGAACATTTCCCCAAAGCGCCTAGAGGTCCCATCGACAAGGTGGTCATGGAGAAGACCGACCGGGGCCTGGTCCTTCCCGCGCCTTTCTCCTGGGACGACCTGGGGTCCTGGAGGTCCCTCCCGTCCCACCATCCCGCCGGGGAGAGAGGAAACACGGCGGTCTTTCCCGCGGGAGGGAGGCACGTGGACCTGGACTCCCGGGACCTGGTGGTCTTCTCCCAGGACGAGCACCTGGTGGCCACCCTCGGTCTCGAGGGACTCACCATCGTCCACACCCCGGACGCCACGCTGGTGTGCCCCACCGAGAGGGCCCAGGAAATCCGGGACCTGGTGCGCCTCCTGGAGGAAAAGGGGATGGAGAAGTACACGTGACCCTTTCCGAAAGGCCCAAGCGTGTCGTAGCGGTGGATTTCGGAGACAGGCGGACGGGAGTGGCCGCCGCCTCGGGCGAAGGGTCCCTGGTCTTCCCCCTGGCCATCCTCGATTCCCGCGACCGGCGCGCTCTCATCGAGGAGATCCGGGAGATCGCATCTGAAAGGAAGGCGGAACTGGTCCTGGTGGGGCTTCCCCTGGCGCCCGACGGCGGCCTCGGCGCCCGGGGAAGGAAGACCCTTTCCTTCGCGAGGGAGCTGGCCAACGCTCTCGCCCCCGTCCCGGTCCGCGGGATCGACGAGCGCTACTCCTCTTCCCAGGCCCACGAGCGCATGAAGGCCGGCGGCATCAAGGCTGCCAGAAGGAAAAAAAAGGGCGTGGACGCCGTGGCCGCCCAGATTCTCCTGGAGTCCTGGCTGATGGGGGAAAGGGACGTGCCCCTGGAGGAATTTCCCTCCTAGCCGGCCTTCTTCTTCTTGCGGACCAGGGAAAGAAGGAGAAGGCCGCCGCCCACCAGGAGGAGCACCTCCGGTTCCGGAACGCTGAAATCCTCGGTGGAACCCCTGGGGGCTTTGGGAGCCTCCGCGGCGCTTTTCCGGGGGAGGACTTTATTCTGGTGTGCCGCAACTCCACAAGTCGCGCTTTTTCCTGCGAAGAGGAGAAAGGCGGTTAAAAATGGAAAAAGCCAGTGGGTTGCGTTCTTCACGGGCACCATCCGGTGAAAGCGGCCGGGCGTGAAGAAAGGCGCCGGGCCGACAGGCAGGATCCCACGCGTCCTAAAAAGCGAAAGACATTAAAACCGTCCTGGGCCGGAAGTAAAGAAGTCCCCCCCTTTTCTTCCGGGATTCCTACTTTTTCTGTACCACCTCGAAACGGGGGAGGTGGGCCCGGGCCAGGCGGGGCGGACTATCACATCTCGGACCCGTTCCGTAGAATCATTCCGCCGGTGGAAGCGGGTGAGGCGGCCGCTCCCGCCTTTGCATAGGCGGGGGAGGAAAGTCCGGACTCCACAGGGCAGGGTGGTGGCTAACGGCCACCGTCCGCGAGGATAGGGAAAGTGCCACAGAAACCACACCGCCCAAGGAGGCGTCTCATGGCTCCTCCCGGCAAGGGTGAAATGGCGAGGTAAGAGCTCACCGCGGGGCCGGAGACGGTCCCGGCAGGGTAAACCCCACCCGGAGAAAGGCCAAATAGGGGAGGAGGCGCGGGCCGCGCCGCAAGCACTCCCGGGTTGGCCGTTCGAGGCCGGCCGCGAGGCCGGTCCCAGAGAAATGGCCGCCTCCGCGCACTCGCGCGGACACAGAATC
>JALUZX010000140.1 GCA_027011425.1 Planctomycetota bacterium | reverse complement strand
CTCGTTAACCGCACCAAAGAACCCCTCCTCCGCAACGCCCGGAAGTAACCCCACCCCCAAAACCCCGGCCGGGAAACCAACCGCCTTCGGAAGGTGAGACAACTTTCCCGATACCGGGGGGGCCCGGGCTCCCCCCTGCTCCATAACTCCAAGCCCAGATCCAACCGCTGAACTCCTTAATTTTCCCCGGTTTTCTTGAGACCCTACAGACATGAAACTCTTATCTTCAAGAAGATCCGCACCCTGTTCAGGAAGGGAAACTCGGGAATCCGAACCTAAGGCCAGACTACCCGCCCAACCAACTTTACTCCTCCATGATGATCGTAGACCCTCACCTCATAACGAGCATTCTTTATTTTTTTGACTTTTACAGAACTACCTATCCCAAAAAACAATTCGCGTGTTCTCCACACGAAGGGAAGAATTTTCCTCTCATCCCTGACACGGATTACAAGTGGAGCAAGGTAATAATCCTCATTGTAAATAGCCAACCTTCTCCCTCCCCCACCCTTTTCTATAAACCTCAAGGCCTGACATGATAGTGTAGCTCGACAAAGGAATTCCACAGGCCCCCAGTAGACCACGCAAAACACCCAAAAACCGATCAAAAGCACAAAACCCCACGAGGCGAAACGCCTTGGGGATTTTTTAAGAAAAATTCTGGAGAAGACAAAACCCAGGACAGCCACGGGCAAAGCCGACCAAGGCGCCAGAACATCGAACTGGCAACAGGAAAAACTGTAATTCTTCGATAGGCCAATACACAACAAGGGAAAAAAGACGATGAAAAGCAAACAAACCAGAAAGGCGCCAACGGAGGAAAAGAACAAGCCCAGAGTTTTTTTAGGCCAAGGAAACCCACTCTTTGACCCACCCTCAGATTTAAATTTCATATTTTCAAATTGTCATAATGCAAAGAATTTCCAATAATGGATTTTTCTACCTTTCCCGAACATGGTTCAGGATCCTTCAACACCTCTTAGGCCCCTATATCTTCCCTATCTCCTCCTCCTTGCCTCCAAAGCATCGTTATAGATCCGCTCGTACAGGTTTTTCGCCCAAATCAAAATAATCATGCCCATCAACAAGTTCAAGGCCATTACAGCTGAAACCCATTTTTTCATGAATTGAAAAACGTCTTTTAGAATTTTCTCAGCCTTATAACTCGCGACGCCTTGCACATACAGCCTCATATACCCAGGTATCTTCTCCTGGTTTTGCATGACCAAATCAATGGCCTCTTTGTCTCCGGAAATCCCTCCAACACTGACCTCCCCTTCCGCCAACAGCTTCGGAAACTGGATCCATAACTGAACCCCAAACCCGAGGCCCATGACAAAGTATACCGCCATAAAGATCAAAAAATACTTCATGAAAGGACGAGACCGCTTCGACATAACATTAACCCCTTTCTCAAATACCGCTCCCTGACCATCCCCGGCTCACCCGGCAGCCGTAAGGGAAAACTGAATGTTCATTCTTGAAGAACCGATTGATACTCAAGAACAAAGTGGACCCTTTCTCCCCCGTCTGGGACTTGATCCAGCTTTATGGGTAATTTCACGGGGGGGCTTAGAACGAACCACGCGTCCCTTCCGGGCTTCATTTTTGAAGTCTTGAACACGGAAATCATCTTTATGGTTGAATTTTTTTTAAGGGAATTCCATTTGCCGACTTTTCCATTCCCCTCATTTCCTCCTCCGGAAACGACCTTCTTGATTTTCCCTTTCCAAAGGTAAACCCCCTTTCCTGTCGGACCTCCCCAAAAAACTCGAAGCCTTTCCGAGGCGCCGACCCTTGAAAGAACGCATTTTACGGTCCCATTCCTGAAAAATGGGTTTCTCAGGCAGAAACCCTTGATCTTACAAGGCATCCCATCTTGAAACCAGGCCGTGGAAGAGGCCCACTTTTTCTCCCCAATCATGCTTTTTCCTAGAGCGAGACAACCGGAGATTCCCTTCAAGCAGGATGCCACCCTCTTAGACAAAACATTTTCCTCCTTTTGAGACAAAGCGCTTCTCAATTTTCCGAGAACTCCATCCAGTTTCGTCTTGAGGTGATTTAAACGCGGGTCCCCGGCCTTGGAGACAGCCTTCTTCGGATTGATAGGGGGGGCGATAACTTTCAGTTCATAGCACTCAAGCGGAGGAATCAGGAAAGGCACACCCTTTCTATAGTAGGGGCCGACGCCTATGACCCAGTATCGGCTTCGACCCCTGATGGCGGGCTTTCGATCAATGTATTTGTAAACTCTCAAATCTCCCGTCCTTAACATCTCTGGTTTCCCCCCGAATATTAATGGCTTTGGCTTGACCCACCCTTTAATAAAGGGGCCTGACTCCCTTTTTTGACCGAAAGATTCTTCGACATTCATTTGAAAGGAAAAAAGGCTCTCAAAAGCTCTTTCCAAGAGAAAGTAAGCAAGGGAAACCTTCCCTAAGTATTTAGAGATCAACCCAGCCCTAATCCTGGGATTTTTTAAATCATTTCTCCGATTTCTTTCTTTCTGCTCCAAGTAATCCTCAATAACCCTTGTCGTTATTCTTACCATTGCACAAACGACTCGGTCACCCGGGCTGGAAAACCAAAGAAAATTCGGATTTTCGAGGGCGCATCGGATCTTCAACGGCATGTCGGCGGGAAACTTCTCCATCCCCTTCGGCGGTTTCACGGAACAGCCCAGCACGCAAGCGATTTGCCTCGCCTTCCAGAGAGCCTTGTAAGCCCCCTTCATCGATTCGGTCGCTTCTTCTCTTTTATGCATGGAAATGAAAACCCGGGATTCCTCCAGGTATCCCTTGGCCTCCAAGAGGAAACCGGCCGATCTCACCAATTCACCCGCCGTGTCCCGATCCGCCGCCTGGATGAAATTTCCGCCGCCCAAGCCTAAAAAGAAGAGGATTCCAAACACCACAAACCGGCGATTCTTCACAGCATATGGAATGAGGTTCATTCTTCGCATGGCGCACCTTGTTCTTTCCTCGGGGCAGAAAGTCGAGACGACACAATATCAAGGCCACCGTCCAACTTCAAGATAGCAACTTAAACCCCTTCTATGGGTATTTCCGCAAATTAAGGCATGTGGTTTCCTTGAAAGGCGGCTTCGTGCGAAACAAGGCCCGGAGGCCCCGGAGACAGTCGAGGACCCCCGGGTCCTTTCCGGGTTCAGTATGCGTAGTAGACTTTTACCTTCTTTACCACCAATTTCCGTGGCGCGGCAAGACGGGACGTATCCAGGAGGATCGTCCAGCGGAAGGTCGCGGGGTGGACCTTTGGGTCCAACCAGTTCCGGCTGTCGTTGAAGTCTTTGGCCGTGGCGACCCACCTGGTGGAAGGGGCCGGCGGGTTCGCCGAGATTCCGCCCTGGAGGAAGAAGGCCACCGGGGTCTTGCCAAAGACGGGCGGGATTCCCTTGGCCGGATCATCCGAATAGAACACCTTCTTTCCGTTCTCCCAGGCTTCGATCACGAAGCTCCTCAGCCGGACCATGCCCAGAGAAAGGGAATAATAGAAGGAGCGCCCCCCTGTCACCACGTCCCGGTCGGTGAGAAGGCCCACGTTGACCTGGGTCGGCGCCGGGTAGGCCCGGCTGAAAACTCTGGGAGGGGGAGCGAGGACCGCCTCGGCCCTGTAATACCCATCGCCGCCCTTGGCGCTTGTCATCTCCACGGTTGCATAGAGGTCCCTGGACTTCTGGGAAGGCCCGCCCCGGACATCTACGACTCCTCTGATCGATTGGATCCTTCCTCCTAC
>JALUZX010000139.1 GCA_027011425.1 Planctomycetota bacterium | reverse complement strand
GGAGGCGGGGCGGGCCCCAGCCGGCGCGGAGCCCGCCGATCCCGGCTGAAGGCTGACAGTGGGACCCTTTCCACGTCTCTTCGACCCACAGATTCCGCGGAAGACCCAAGCTTTCTTTTCTCCTTTTTTCTTCGTGAGACTCTCCCGACCCAGGAAAGGAGAGCTTCATTATTAGGCCCGGAGGAGGGGCCGGAAAGGGCCGGGTCCTTCATTTCCCGGCCTTGACGTGCCAGGATCTGGGCCTGTCCGGACCATCACGAAAGGAGCCTTCCCCCGTGAGACGAACACGAATCCTTTTGGCCGCCGCCTGGGTTCTTCTGGTTCTTCTCTTTCCATGGCTGGTCTCCTGCCGGAGCCTCCCGCCCCGGCACGGGCCCTTCCTCCGGGGGGTCTGGGTTCCCCGGTGGGACTTCAAGACCCGGGAGGACGTGGACCGGATCATGCGAAACGCGGCGGACATGGGCTTCGACCACGTGCTCTTCCAGGTCCGGGGCTCGGCGGACGCCTTCTACCGGTCGGAACTGGAGCCCTGGAGCGACGCCCTGGGGGGCAAGGACCCGGGCTTCGACCCCCTCCAGGAGGCGGTGGTCCAGGGGCACGCCCTGGGGCTCAAGGTCCACGCCTGGGTCAACGTGGCTCCCGGCTGGCGGGGCGTGAAGCCCCCCATCTCCCGGCGCCACGTCTTCTACACCCACCCGGAGTGGTTCCTCACAGGAAGGGACGGGAAGCGCCAGCCTTTGAAACCGAACTACTACGTGAGCCTCAACCTGTGCCTTCCCGAGGTGCGGGCCCACATCACGGCGGTCATGGAGGACATCGCCCGCCGCTACGATATAGATGGAATCCATCTTGATTATATCCGCTTCCTGGAGAGGAAGAAGGGGGAAGACTACCCCTACGACGAGCGGACCCTCTCCCTCTACGAGCGGGAGACGGGCCTCACACCCCGCGTGGATCCGGAACGGTGGAATTCCTGGAGGAGGGGGTGCGTGAACAAGCTTGTCCGGGAAATCGGCGCGGCCGCCAGGAAGGTCCACCCCGGGCTGGTCCTCTCGGCGGCGATCATCAAGAGGATGGACTACGCGAAGAGGGAGCTTTTCCAGGACGCCCGGCTCTGGGCGGAGAAGGGCTGGGTGGACGCCTTCTATCCCATGAACTACGAGCGCTCCAACAACGAGCGGTTCGCCGCGTTTTGCCGGGAGACCGTGGAGCTCCGGCGCCGGGGGGCCAGGGTCCTGGAGGGGATCGGGTCCTGGCTGCACGGGAAGAATCCTTCCATCTCGGTAAAACAGATCCGTCTCGCCCGTGAACTCGGAGCCGACGGGATCGCGATCTTCAGCTACGCCGCCCTCTTCCCCTCGGCCGCGTCCCCGGCTGGCCTGCCCCAGAAAAAGGAGATGGCCGCCCTGCGGGAGGCCCTGAAGCCCGTGATCCTCGGGATCGAGCCCTGAGGGCGGGCCGCCGGGTCACCGGAGAACCAGGTCCCGGGCGCCTCCGGGGGGGATGGTCAACCGGGAGTCGGAGTAGATCTCTTTGCGCTTCTTCCCCTTCATGAAAGAGGCCTGCCACTCGTATTCGCCCTCCGGGAGATTTCCCCGGAAGGTCCCGTCGGGAGCCACTACGACGGAGAATTCCAGCTCGAAGGGGGTGGAAGGACCCATGCTTCCGGCTGGTAGAAGGGTGAAGCGGATCTCTCCGGGCCCGGCGGGCTTTCCGTCCTCGTCCAGAAGTTTCCCGGACACCGGGTATTTGGGGAGGTCTTTGGACGGGTCCTCCCTCGGTCCCAGGAGAACCGGGATCGGCCCGGAGGGCTTGGGTGGGACGGTGAGGCGGCCCCGGGCGACCCACTTGCGGCCCTTTTTTCCGGAGATCCAGATTTCCATGACGTAATCCCCCGCCGGAGCCTTGAGCGAGATGTCGTCGCCCCGGCCCCAGGCGTAACCGGAAAGGGGCTTTTTCATGGGCCCTCCGGCGGGGATGAGCTTGTATCCCTTGTAATACTCCCCTTCCCCGGCCGGCGGGTCGGGCCGTACCCAGAAGGAGATCACCGGAAAGGCGTGGAGGACCACGTTTGGGGTCCGCCCGGGCGCGGTGACCTCCACCACGGGGTTTTCGGAGGACAAGAAATTTGTCGAGCGGACAAAGACCTCCCAGGACCCGGGTTTGACGTTTTGGAGAAGAAAGGTTCCATCCGTTCCGGTGACGGCCTGGACGGGGCGGGTGTAGGGGGTATGCGGACCCCGCCGTTTCCTCCTCCAGGCCTCCACCATCACGCCCCCGAGGGGACGGCCGCCGGGCCCCAGGACCTTCCCCCGGATGGCGCCCAGGGCCAGGTCGAAGTCCACCCGGAGGTCCCCGCCCGGCGGAAGGTGGACCTTTTTCCGGGCCAGGCTCCTGGGGGCGCCCTCGAAGCCGGGGTCCTGGAAGAGGACCAGGACTTCCACGTTGCCGGCGGGAACACCGGAGATCGAATAGGCCCCGTCCGGTCCTGTCGGTGCCGAGGGAAAACTTTCACCGGACGCTTCCGCCGCTACCACGAACCCCGCGGCGGACTTCCCACGGACATGGAGGGTTCCATGGATCCTTCCGGTCTTTTCCTTCTCCTCTCCCAGGCGGAAGACGACCTTCTTGGTTTCTCCCGGGCCGACCTGGATGGATTTTCTCTGTTGGAAGAGCCGGCCCCGGCCGGACGCTCCCAACTGGTAGGTCATGGATTCCAGGGGACCCGGCGGAAGAGGTTTGTGGAGGATGACTTCCCATTTCCCGGGCGCCACGGAGGGAAAGAGGAAGGTCCCCTTCGGGGTGACCCGGGCTGCCTTGAGGGGGACCGGGGAGTCCTGTCCCACCAGGAAGATTTCATTGGGGGCGTCTTTTCCCCGGCCGGGGGGCGGGATCACCCAGCCCTCGATCCGCCCCGGCGAGAGGACCACAACCAGGGGGGCCCGGGCGGGGAGTTCCACCTTTTTCAATGCATTTCCCGCCCGGGGGTGCTGGACGGCGATGGTCGTCTCCCCCGGGCGGAGGTCCTCCAGGCGGGCCCTTCCCCGGCTGTCGGTGAAGACGGGGTGGAACCGGAAGAAGGGGAGTCTTTCCGTGAAGACGAGCATGTCCAAGGCGGGAAAGACCCGGGCCTGTTCCACGGGTCTTCCCGCTCCGTCCCGGACGAAGACTTCCAGGGAGCAGGATTTCTGGAAGACCAGTTTTTCTTCCTTTTTGTCCTCGAGGGGGGAAAGGATGACCTTGATCACGCACGCGTATCCCTTGGCCGAAACCTTGAGGAAGTAGGAGCCCTTGGGAAGAGATTTCAGGAGGATCCGGCCCCCCCGTTGGATCTTTACGTGGGAGGCGAGAGGCCTTTTGTCGAGGAAGGATGTGAGGACGGCGGTCTCCGGCTCCACGGGGGTCTCTACGTTCCCTGTCTCGGTGACGCATGTGACAAGGATGTCCGCGCCTTTCTCCAGGGTGATCGTTCCGTCCTCGCCGGGAGAGAAGGGACCCGCAAGGGACCAGGGTTCCCCGGGCCGGGCGGCGGCCAGGTAGATCCGTCCATCCGGAATTCCACTGGCCTGGAGGAAGCCCCCGGGCCCGGTTTTCCCGGCGGGGCGCATGACAGCAACGGGAAGAAGGGGGGGCATGGCCCCGGCCAGGACCCGGGCGCCGGGAACGGGTATTCCGGCGGAATCCTTCACCAGGATCCTCATCCCGTTTCCTTTGCGAAGGGCCAGCTCCCCCATGTCTCTCCGCCTCCCGGGGC
>JALUZX010000138.1 GCA_027011425.1 Planctomycetota bacterium | reverse complement strand
ACCATGGTGCGCCCCGGCTCGCCCCTTCCCCCCTGGTGCAGGAAGGAAGAGGAGGTCCAGGCCGATCTCCTGGACCCGGAAAGCCTGGCAAGGGCCTGTGAAGGGGTCTTTGGGGTGGTCCACCTGGCGGCCCTCCTCAACGTTCCCCTGGAGACGGAAGAGGCGAAAAGGCGCCTCCGGCGGATCAACCTGGAGGGGACGGCCCTGCTTCTGGAGGCCTGCCGCAAGGCGGGAGTGCGGGAATTCGCCTTCCTCTCCAGCGTGGCCGCCCAGGGAGACCCGCCTCCCGGAGAGGTGGGCACGGAAGACTCCCCGGAGAGGCCCAACCGGGAATACGGGCGGACCAAGCTCGAGGCGGAGCGCCTCCTGGCCCGGGCCCGGGCCGAGTGGGGGCTCAGAACCCTGGTTCTCCGGCCCGTGGTGGTCTACGGCGAGGGGGACAAGGGGAACGTGGCCCGCATGATGCGGGCCGTAAAAAAGAAGCGATTCCTCCTGGTCTCGGGCGGAAAGGCGAGAAAGAGCCTGGTCTACGCGGGCAACGTGGCCGCCGCCCTGGCCCACCTCCTCCCCCTGGAGGGAAAGCCCTGGGAGGGAAGGACCTTCATCGTCATGGACCACCGTCCCTACTCGGTGGCCGAACTCTCCCGGGCCATGGCCGAGGCTCTCGGCGTCCCTCCGCCCAGGTTCTCCCTCCCCGCCCTTCCCCTTCTCCTTGGGGGGGGTGTCCTGGAGGCCCTGGCCCGTCCCTTCGGCATGAGGCCCCTCCTTTCGGCCCACACGGTCCGGAAACTCGCCTCGGACCTTCTCTACAGCGGGGAACGCCTCTTTCTCGAAACCAAGTTCGCCCCCCCCTACTCCCTCCAAGAAGCCCTGAAAAGGACAGCCCGATGGATCGAAGAAGAAGGCATTGCACCCTAGGATTAGGCTCGTGATCCGCTACGCCCTTCTCCCCTGGAACCTGGCTTTCAGGCCCCTTCGGCCCTGGACGGGCCCCCTCCACATCCAGCTCGAGCCCACCAACGCCTGCAACCAGAACTGCCTCATGTGCAACCGGGACAGGCTGATCCAGAAATCCGAGTTTCTGAAAGCTCAAGGCTTCAAAAAGATCCTGGAGGAGATCAGCCCTAAGAAAATGAATCTCTCGGGCCTTGGAGAGCCCTTCCTCCATCCAAAAATCTTCGACTTCATCCGCATGGCCCGGGACCGGGGCACGGCCGTGACCCTGGCCACCAATTTCACCCGCCTCTCGGGCAAGGTGGACGAACTCATCGACTCGGGAATCAACGAGGTGAAGGTCTCCATCGACTCGGCAGACCCGGAGACGTACAAGCGCATCCGCAAAGGCGCCGGCTCCCGGGAGATCGTGATCTCCACCCTGGAGGAGCTGAAGAGGAAGAAGGCGGAGCGGGGCGCCTCCCTTCCGGTGGTGCGGATCAACTTCGCCCTGCAGGCGGCCAACGCGGACCAGCTCGTCCCCCTGATCCGCTCGGCTCCCGATCTCGGCGCCGCCTCCATCTACGTCCAGTACCTGGACTACGTGGACATGGAGGACCGCAAGGAGACCCTGGTGCGGGACCTCTCGCCGGAAAGGCTCAAGACCCTCTTCCAGGAGGCCGCCGCGGCCTGCCGGGAGGCGGGCATCACCCACAACCTGGACATCTGGCTCCGGGACCTTCCCCTCTACGCCAACAAGATGGGTCCCCGCCGGGACTTCCGGGTCAACAGCCGGATCTGCTGGTTCCCCTGGATCACCACCTTCATCGAGGCCAACGGCGACGTGAAGCCCTGCCCCATCTTCGTCTGGAAACGGGGCGTCGGGAAGATGGGGAACATCTACGAAAAACCCTTCCACGAAATCTGGCGGGGCGAGGCCTACCGCCAAGTCCGCAGGGACCTGCGCAAGGGCAAGAAGGTCCTGGCCCCCTGCCGGCAGTGCATCCCCCAGACCCTGGGGAACATCTTCACCCTCTACTCCAAGCTCCACCCCGGGTGGAACAAGAAGGGGTGAGGACCTCGTGAAGATCCTGATGCTGAACTACGAATTTCCTCCTCTTGGGGGAGGATCCTCGCCTGTGACCCTCCAGCTCGGCCGGGAGCTGGTCCGGATGGGCCACCAGGTGGACGCCGTCACCATGGCGGGAAAGGGCCTCCCCAGAAGGGAAACCGTGGAAGGGATAAAAGTCCTCCGCCTTCCGGCCCTCCGCTTTCGCCGGGAGAAGTGCACCACCCCCGAGATGACCACCTTCCTTCTCTCCGCCTTGGCCCGCTTGCCCGGGATCGTCCGCCGGGGCGGATACGACATCGACCACGCCCATTTCATCTTTCCTACCGGCCCGGCCGCCCTCTGGGCCAGGAAGAGAACGGGCCTCCCCTACCTGGTCACCTCCCACGGCTCGGACGTTCCCGGGTACAACCCGGACCGCTTCGGCCTCCAGCACAAGCTCCTGGCCCCTCTCTGGAAGGCCGTGGTCCGGGGCGCCGAGCTGGTCACCACCCCGAGCGCGGACCATGCCGACCTGGTGAGAAAGCACGCTCCCTGGGCCCGGGTCGAGCCCGTGCCCAACGGAATCGACCCGGACGAGTTCCGGGCCGACAGGCCGAGAAAAAAGGTCATCCTCGGGGCGGGCCGCCTCTTCCCGAGGAAGAACTACGCCCTCCTTTTGGAGGCCCTGGAAGGGATTCCTGAGGGGTGGGAGGTGGTCCTGGCCGGGGAAGGCCCGGAGCGCCCCCGCCTGGAGGCCCTGGCAAGAGAAAAGAAGATCCCCCTCACCGTCACGGGCTGGCTGGACCGGAAGAGCCAAAGGCTCAAGGATCTCTACGAGACCTCTTCCATCTTCGCCCTCCCCTCCCTCAAGGAGAGCTTCGGCATGGTCGTGGCCGAGGCCATGGCCGCCGGCATGGCCGTGGTCACGACCTCCGGAGGCGGTCCCGCCGAAGTAGCCGGAGAGGCGGGCCTCCTCGTCCCCCCGGGCGACAAGCAGGCCCTGCGGGAGGCCCTCTTCCGCCTCATGCAGGACCAAACCCTGCGCCGAACCCTCGCCACAAAAGCCCGCGCCCGGGCCCTCCAGGAATTCGCCTGGCCCGCCGTGGCACGCCGTTTCCTGGCCCTCTACAGGGAAATCACCGAAAAAACCCCTTCTCCCCCGTAAATCCGAACCTGTTCAGGGAGGGAAGGGCCTGCCTCCTATCCCTTCTTCGAGCCCAGGATCCAAACCGTCCCGTTGGATAGGAAGAAGATCCATTTTCCGCCTTTCCGCCAGGGAACGACCAGGTCGGGTTCCGCGGGAAAGGCGAATTCCTCCTTCACCCTCCCTCTGGAATCCAGGAGGCGGAAGCTCCTTCCCGCCAGGCAAGCCAGGCCCATTCCGGGAATCCAGGCGAGGAACCTCACAGGATTCCCATACATGTGGAAAAGCCCCCCGGAGGAGACGACCCACTGGTCCAGGTCCGTTCCGTCCTTCCAATCCAGGACACGCACCTTTCCGTCCTCCATGCCCAGGAACACCCTTCTCCCTTCCGGATCGGCCGCCAGGGACCAGAGGCTCTTCTCCACATTGGAACTCGTTTTCTTTATCCAGAGCCGGCGCATTCCACTTTCCCCGGCCTTCCAGGCGATCAGCCGGTCTTCCCTTTTGGCATCGCCGGGAATGGAAAGAAAAAGAGTATTGCCGTAGAACCCCCGGGCCCTCCCAAGGAAGCGCAGCCCCTGGGGGGAACCGGGAATCCTTCCCAGGTTTCCCATTTCCTTCTCCATGATTTCGCCGCCCTGCCCTGGAA
>JALUZX010000137.1 GCA_027011425.1 Planctomycetota bacterium | reverse complement strand
GCTCCCCGGCTGACGCGCACCCTGCTTGGAGCCACCCTGGCGGCCGCCCTGGCAGGGCTCCTCTTCGGGTTCGACACGGCCGTGATCGCGGGGGTAGAGAAGACCCTGAAGGTCCTCTTCCACCTCTCCCCCTTCGAGAAGGGCTTCGCCGTGGCCTCGGCTTTGATCGGCACCATCATGGGGGCCATCGGGAACGGCCCCCTGGGGGACAGGCTGGGCCGGAGGGAGAGCCTGAAGATCACGGCCCTTTTCTTCCTGGTCTCCGCCGTGGGCTGCGCCTTCTCCTGGGATTTGGCTTCCCTGGTCTTCTTCCGCTGGATCGGGGGCCTCGGGATCGGCGCCGCCTCCGTGCTGGCGCCCATGTACGTGGCGGAGATCGCCCCGGCCCGGTGGCGGGGAAGGCTGGTCATGGTCTTCCAGCTCAACATCGTGCTCGGAATTCTCCTTGCCTACCTTTCCAACTACCTGGTGGGCCAGGCCGGCCTGGGAGACGCCGAGTGGCGCTGGAAGTTCGGCGTCGAGGCCCTCCCCGCCTTCCTCTTCCTTCTCACCCTTTTCACCATCCCTAGAAGCCCCCGCTGGCTGGTCAAGAAGAACCAGGTGGACCAGGCCAGGGAGGTGCTGGAGAGGGCGGGCGAGCCCGAGGTGGAGAAGGCCCTGGCGGAGATCCTGGAGTCGGAGAAGGTGGAAAGAGAAGGGAAAAAGGAGCCTCTCTTCCAGAAGCGCTACGCTTTCCCGATCTTCCTGGCCGTCTCCATCGCGGCCTTCAACCAGCTCACGGGCATCAACGCCCTCCTCTACTACTTGAACTCCATCTTCGAGCAGGCGGGATACAGCAAGGTCTCCAGCGATATCCAGTCCGTGATCATCGGGGCCACCAACCTGGTCTTCACGGTGCTGGCCATGCTGGTCATCGACAAGATGGGCCGGAAACTCCTTCTGCTGATCGGCGCGGCGGGCATGACCCTCTGCCTGGCCGGGGTGTCCTGGGTCTTCCTCTCCGCCTCCCACTACAACCTTCTCCTCTTTCTTCTCGTGGGATTCATCGCCTTTTTCGCTTTCAGCCAGGGGGCGGTCATCTGGGTCTACATCTCGGAGGTCTTTCCCAACACGGTCCGGGCCAAGGGCCAGGCCCTGGGGTGTTTCACCCACTGGGTCATGTGCGCCGCCGTTTCCTGGACCTTCCCCGTTCTGGCCGCGAGTTCCGGTGGATATCCGTTCATGTTGTTCACCCTGGTGACGGCCCTCCAGTTCTTCGTGGTTCTCAAGGTCTACCCCGAGACCAAAGGGGTGAGCCTGGAAGAGCTGGAGAAGCGCCTGGCCGGAGGCGCCTGAGAAGAGCAGGGAGGGAGGAAAAAGGACCCCGCCTCACCTCTGGACTTCGGCCCGCTTGCGGGCCTTGGGGTCCAGAATGATCTTCCGCAGTCTGAGGAAGCGGGGGGTCACCTCCACGAGTTCGTCCTCTTCGATGTAGGCCAGGGCCTCCTCCACGCTGAAGATCCGCGGCGCGGGAAGGCGCTCCACGATGTCCTTGGTGGAGGAGCGGATGTTGTTGAGCTTCTTCTGGCGGGCGATGTTGACGCCCACGTCGTCCTCCCGGCAGTGCTCGCCCACGATCATGCCCGTGTAGACCGGGTCGCCGGGCTTGACGAAGAAGGTCCCCCTTCCGCGTAGTTGCTCCAGGGCGTAACCGGTCACCTTTCCCGGGGCGGAAGCGACCTGGACCCCCGTGGCCCGCCTGGGCAGGGGGCCCCGGTGAGGCCCGTATTCGAGGAAGTTGTGGTAGAGGACCGCCTCCCCCCTGGTCTGGGTGAGGATCATGTTCCGCAGGCCCACCAGGCCCCGGGCGGGGATGTGGAACTCCATGTGGAGGTAGGAACCCTTGTGCTCCATTTTGACAAGTTCCCCCTTGCGGGTGCCCGTGACCTCCATGACCTTCCCCGAGACGCTCTCGGGGCACTCCACCACCAGGGTCTCGATGGGCTCCAGGAGGACACCGTTCTCCACGCGGGTGATCACCTGGGGCCGCCCCAGGGCGAATTCGTATCCTTCCCGGCGCATCCTTTCCACGAGGATGCCCAGGTGGAGGATCCCCCTTCCCTTCACGATGAAGGCGTCCGGCGAGGCCGTGGCCTCCACCCGCATGGCCAGGTTGGTCCGGACCTCCCGGAAGAGCCTGTCCTTGAGGTTGCGGCTCGTCACATACTTGCCGTCCCGGCCGGCCAGGGGGGAGTCGTTGACCCGGAAGGTCATGGCGATCGTCGGGGGGTCCACGGCGATGGGGGGGAGGGGTTTCCCCCGCTCCAGGTCCACCAGGGAATCCCCGATGGCGATCTCCTCGATTCCGAAGACGGCGGCGATGTCCCCCGCTTCCACCCGGTCGCATTCCACCCGGTCCAGGTTGCGGAAGGTGTAGAGCCCTTTGATCTCGGCTTCCCTCTTCTCTCCCGCCGCGGAAAAGTGGGCCACCCGGTCGCCCTTGGCCAGGACCCCCGAGTGGACCCGGCCGATGGCGATCCGTCCCACGTAATCGGACCAGTCCAGGGTGCTCACCCTGAAGCGCAGGGGATCGCCCGCCTCCCCGCCGGGAGGAGGCACGTGCTCCAGGATGGCCTGGAAGAGGGGGATCACGTCCTTCCCCCGTGTGTGGGGATCGATGGAGACCCACCCTTCCCGGGCGGAGGCGTAGAGGACGGGGCACTCCAGGGTTTCCTCGCCGGCGCCGAGGTCGATGAAGAGATCCATGACCTCGTCCAGGACCTCGCCGGGCCTGGCGTCGGGCCGGTCCATCTTGTTGATCACCACGATGGGCTCCAGGCCCCCTTCGAAGGCCTTGCGCACGACGAAGCGGGTCTGGGGCATGGGTCCTTCGAAGGCGTCCACCAGAAGAAGGGCCCCGTCGGCCATGGAGAGGACCCGTTCCACCTCGCCGCCGAAATCCGCGTGGCCGGGAGTGTCCACGATGTTGATCTTCACCCCCTCCCAAAGGATGGAGGTGTTCTTGGAAAGGATGGTGATCCCCCTCTCCCGCTCCAGCTCGTCCGAGTCCAGGATCCTTTCCTGGACAGCCTGGCCCCTGCGGAAGACCTGGGCCTGGCGGAGCATGGCGTCCACCAGGGTGGTCTTCCCGTGGTCCACGTGGGCGATGATGGCGATGTTGCGGATCGAGGCGGTCATCCTCAAGTTCCCCAAAAGGTCCTTCTTCTCCCGGGAAAAGGGGGCATTGTGGCCGGGGAGGGCCGCGGGTCAAGGGGGGAAGGCGGAAATGCCCCCTCCTCTCACTTCGCCAGGTCGCCGAAGAGACCGAACCCGGCGGTCTCTTTCTTCTTGCCCAGTTTCACTTCCCACCAGGAGGCCTTGCCCGCCCTCCGCGGGTGGGCGGCCCTGCCTGTGAAGGAAAAGAGGTCTTTTCCTTTGCCCAGGTCCAGGAAGATCCCGAGCGAGAAGGTGTGGAAATTCAGGTCCTGGGGGTGGCCTCCGCTTCCAAGGGCCGTTCTGTCCCCTCCCCGGACGCGGTAGGTGTCGGAGCCCCGGCCGTCGAAAAAGAGGGAAAAGGAGGAGATCGTCGCGCCCCCCAGGGTGATGCCCATACCCGTATACTTGTCGTTTCCGCCCCCGTCCAGGAGGTAGGCGATGGAGGCGTCCCAGCTCCCGGCGAGACAGGCCGTTCCCCGGCTTTCGTAGACATCGTCGCCGGAGTCGTCCACAAGAAGGCCCACGGCCTGGTGGGGGGCGAAGGCCCCGCCGTAGCGGCCCACCTGGTAGGTGTCCCGGCCCGAGA
>JALUZX010000136.1 GCA_027011425.1 Planctomycetota bacterium | reverse complement strand
ACCGACCGGGCCTTCTCCTCGTAGCCCGGGAACCCGCCCAGAAGGGAGATCATCATCTTCGCCAGGTCCCGGATGGAGGCGTCGTTCCCGGGGTTTCCGATGTTGAAAATGCGGCCGTTGGTCTTCGCCCCCCCGTCCTGGAGAATCCGCATGAGGCAATCGATGCCGTCGTCGATGTAGGTGAAGCTCCGCCTCTGGCGGCCGCCGTCCACCAGCTTGATGGGCTCCCCCCTGAGCATGTGCCCCAGAAACTGGGTCACCACCCGGGAACTCCCCTCCTTGGGGGAGTCGATGCTGTCCAGCCCCGGGCCGATCCAGTTGAAGGGACGGATCAAAGTGAACCGCAAACCCCGGTCCCGGCCCATGGCCCAGATGACCCGGTCCAGGAGCTGCTTGGAGCAGGCGTAGATCCACCGCTGCTTGCGGATGGGGCCGTAGACAAGCGGGGAGGTCTCCTCGTTGAAGGCCTCGTCGGGGCACATGCCGTAGACCTCCGAGGTGGAGGGAAAGACCACCCGCGTCCCGTAGCGGGCGCACTGGCGGATCACCCGGAGGTTCTGCTCGAAGTCCAGATCGAAGACCGCCAGGGGGTCCCGGGTGTAGGCGGCGGGCGTGGCGATGGCCACCAGGGGAAGGCAGACATCGCACTTCTTCACGTGGTACTCGATCCACTCCCTGTTGATGGCGAGATCCCCCTCGAGGAAACGAAACCTCCCATTCTCCAGGAAGGGGGCGATCCGGTCGGAAGCAAGGTCCATTCCATATACTTCCCAGGAGGTTCTCTCCAGGATGGCCCGGGTCAGGTTGCTCCCGATGAACCCGTTGACGCCGAGAATCAAGACTTTCATGGCAAGAAATCCCTTACGCCGCCCGCAATAGAGGCCCGGAAAAAGCGCAATCTATTCCTTCCCCGGCGGCGGAGCCAATCATTTCCTTGTTTTAAGGATGATGAAAGGTTTCTTTCCCCGGCTTCTCCAGGCCGGGCGGAACAAAGCTCGAACCCGGGGAGGAAAGCGCCTCGCCTTCTTCTCCTCCACCAGGAGGAACCGCTTCTTCCCTCCTTCCAGCCAGCGGGGGACCTCTTCCATGGAGAGTTCCGGGAAAACCCTCTGGAGATCGAAATAGAGCAGGCCCCGGATGTCTTCTCTTGGCTCGAAGAGGGCCCCTTCCCCGCCTCCCTCCAGAGCGGCGGCCACGGCGCGGGAGATGGGGTGGGCCGACTTGATGGGGTCCTTGAAAGGCGGAAGGAGGAGCTGAAATGCCAGGAAGAGAACCGCCAGGGGAAGAAGGACCACCAGGGGGCCGGGCCGGGAACGGGCCCGGACCAGGGCCAGGGTCTTTCTCCCCAAGGCCCAGGTCCAGGCAAGGGCGGGGAGGCCGAAGGCGAGAAGCAAAAAGGGAGTCCTCACTTCCCGGCACCGCGCCAGGTAGAGGTCCTTTCCCGGAAGGAGAGGGCAAAGAAGGAAGACCAGGAAGGCCAGGAGGGGAAGGAGGGCGGAGAGGGCCAGAAGACCCTGGAGAGTGAATCGGTCCAGGGGCCTTTCCGCCTCCGGGCGGAGCATCCAGCCCGCCAGGAGGGCCGAGAGGGCCGGAAGGAGTGGGGCCATGTAGAGGGAACGCTTGCTGGAAGCCAGGGAGAGGAGGAAGACGCCGAACCCCACGAATCCCAGCAGGGTGAAATGGGCCTCCCTCGCGGCGGGCTCTTTTCTGGAGGGAGGAAGGGTCAGGAGGGCCGGAAGGGCCAGGGTCCAGGGCATGAACCGGCCCAGGATGGTGCCCAGGTAGAAGAGGGGAGGGTTGCTGTGGCCGTATTTCGTCGTGGTCCCAAAGAACCGGCCTAGCGTATTTCCAAGGAGGCACTCCTCGAGGGCTCCCGGCCCGCCCTGCGCGTAGAGGCCCACCGCCCAGGGCACCGCCAGCAGCAGGAAGAACCCTCCTGTAAGCAGGTAGAAGGGCCAAAGAGAGAGGATCTCCCGGAAGCGCTTTCTTAAGGCCAGGTAGAGAAGGAAGGGGCCGAGCCCCAGCCCGATTCCCACCACGCCCTTGGCCAGGAAGGCCAGGGGAAGGAAGAAAGCCGCCAGGAACATCCCCCGCCGCTTTTCCGCTTCCGAGGCCGGCGCGTGCAGGCAGAGGAGCCCGAAGTGGGCCCAGGAGAGGGCGAAGACCAGGGCCGGGTCCACCAGGGCCCGGTGCATGGTCTTGCTGAAAAGAAGGGTCGTCCCAAGAACGCCTACGGCCAGGAAGCCGCCCTTGCCCCCGGCCGGCTTCCTCCCCATGAGAAAGGCCGCCGCCATGGCGAGAAGGCTGAAGAGCACGCTGGGGAGCCGGGCCGACCAGGGATGAACCCCGAAAAGGGTGTAGGAGCCCATCTGGGCCCACCAGTAGAGGGGAGGCTTCTCCAGAAAAGGCCGCCCCCCCAGCAGAGGAAGGAAAAAGCACCCCTTGTCGAACATCTCCCGGCCGATCCCCGCCACCCTGGGCTCGTCCGAGAACCAGAGTCCGTGGTCGGGAAGGACCCCGGCCAGGGCCAGGGCCAGCCCCAAGAAAAAGGCGGGAAGGATCCAGCGTCCTTCCCGCCCGGTTCCGGAGGGGATCGGCCTTCGTTCCATGGCTGGAAGTCTAGGCCGGGGCCGCCGGAGAATCTACTTGCCGTAGTACTCCCTGTACCACGCCACGAACTTCTTCACGCCCTCCTCGATGGGCGTGGAAGGCTTGTAGCCCACGGCCTTCTCCAGGGCCTCCACGTCGGCCCAGGTGGCGGGCACGTCGCCGGGCTGCATGGGCAACATCCGCATCTCCGCTTTCTTGCCCAGGGCCTCCTCCAGGACGTGGATCATGTGGAGAAGCTCCACGGGCTTGTTGTTGCCGATGTTGTAGCACCGGTAGGGAGCCCGGCTCGTGGCGGGATCGGGGTTCTCCCCCGACCAGGCCGGGTTGGGCTCGGCGGGCTTGTCCAGGACCCGCACCACTCCCTCCACGATGTCGTCCACGTAGGTGAAGTCCCGCTTCATCTTTCCGTGGTTGAAGACGTCGATGGGCTTTCCCTCGAGGATCGCCTTGGTAAAGAGGAAGAGCGCCATGTCCGGCCTCCCCCAGGGACCGTAGACCGTAAAGAACCTGAGCCCCGTGCAGGGCAGGCCGTAGAGGTGGGAGTAGGAATGGGCCATGAGTTCGTTGGCCTTCTTGGTGGCCGCGTAGAGGGAGACCGGGTGGTCTACGTTCTGGTGGACCGAAAACGGCATGGTCCGGTTGGCTCCGTATACGGAAGAGGAGGAGGCGAAGACCAGGTGCTTCACCCCGGTGTGCCTGCACCCCTCCAGGACGTGCAGGAAACCCACCAGGTTGCTGTCCACGTAGGCCTCGGGGTTGACCAGGGAGTAACGCACCCCCGCCTGGGCGGCCAGGTGGATCACCCCGTCGAAGGGGACCTCAAGGAAGAGGGCCTTCATCCCCAGCCGGTCGGCCAGGTCCATCTCCAGGAACTTGAAGCCCTCTTTCTTCTCCAGCCGGGCCAGGCGGGCCTTCTTGAGGTCCACGTCGTAGTAATCGTTCAGGTTGTCCAGGCCGATCACTTCCTCCCCTCTCTCGAGGAGGCGCTCCGCCGTGTGGTAGCCGATGAACCCAGCCGCTCCCGTGACCAGAATCCTTTTCATGCTGCTTGCCTTTCTTGCTCGAGTGCCTCCCAAGCCGGGCCGGTCCCGGACCGGCGCACAGCAGGGTGTAAAATCCTTTCCCGGAAGGGACGCGAAAAAAAGGGGAAATCCCCGGGCGCCGCTCCTCCC
>JALUZX010000135.1 GCA_027011425.1 Planctomycetota bacterium | reverse complement strand
GCCTTGGAGAAGAACCTCGCTTCCCTGGAAAAGGGGGCCGCCCGGGCCGCCGCGGAGAGGGCGGGGATCCTGGCGCGCCTGGAGCAAGTGGAAAGGAAGGTGGAGGGCCTCCCCGCCAGGTTCCCCAGACCGAAAGGGAAAGAGCGCCTTTCCGGCATCGAGTCCAGGCTGGCCCGGGTGGAATCCTCGGTGAAGCGACTCGAGCGCCTCTGGGAAGAGGATGTGCGGGGGATCCTCTCGGGGCTTGCCGATTCCCTTCGATCGAGGCGGGGGGAGGCGGAAGCCCTGGCAAAGCGGCTGGACTTGCTGGAAAAGAAGGTGCAAGCCGCCTCCATGAGGGGGGCGCGAAGGGCCATGCCTCCCTCTTCTGTCCCCGCTTCCAAGCCGGTCCAGAAGGTTTTGGCGCAATCAAAGGCCGGGGCCGGACGGGCGGCCGGGGAACTTCCCCTTCCCTTGGCGGCCGGAGGGGAGCAGGAGAACCCCTGGGATCCAGTGACCGGCCTGGGGACCCGGACCTGGCCCTGGCTCGTGGGGATGGGGGCCTTCCTCTTTCTACTCCTGGTCTGGGCTCTCAAAGGGAACGGGTCCGGGGCGGAAGTGGGGGAGACGGCCCGGGAGGAAGGGACGCGGGATGGTGGAAGGGAAACCCTTGAGAGCCCGGGGAAACCCGCCTCCTCCACCGGTGTGAGTCCTCCCCGGTCTTCCTCGCAGGGGCCAGCCCTCTTTCCGGGTGCCCGGGCTCCCGGGCCGGACGGGGAGCTTCCCCCCACCCGGGTCATGGCCGAGTTGGCTCCCGGGGGGGAAGGATCCCGGGAGGAGGACAGGATCAGGGAGGCTTTGCGGATCCTCGAGACCTCTCCCCTTTGCCTGGCCGACCCCGAAGTCCAGGTGGAGCCCGACAAGGAGACGGGAAAGGTCCGGATCTTCTTCTGGGTGCCCGGCTTCGCGACTCCCGAGGAGATCCGGGAGCTTGCGTCCCGGGTGGAAAGCCTGTAGAGCCTCCTCCAACCCAACCGAAGGGAGGCCCATGAGTCCGCTTCTCAGCATCGTCCTTCTGGCCGTGGTCCAGGGCTTGACCGAGTTCCTCCCCGTCTCCAGCTCGGGCCACCTGGAAATCCTGCGGGCCGTGACGGGCCTGGAAGGGGACCCGGTCACCCTGGAGGTGGCCCTCCACCTGGGGACCTTTCTCGCGGTCCTATTCTTTTTCCGCAAACGGATCCTGGACCTCCTGGGTCAGGCCTGGAAGGGCGAGGGCAGGGGGCGGACCTGGATCCTGGCCGTGGTGGTAGGCTCCATTCCGGCGGGCCTGGTGGGGGTCCTTTTCAAGGACTGGTTCGAGCAGGTCTTCCAGAGTCTTCTCGTCGTAGCGGTCTGCCTGGGGCTGACCGGCCTGGGACTCCTCCTCCTCGGCGGTCCCCCCAAGGGGGAGACCCGGAAAGTTCCGGGCCTCTTCCAGTCCCTCCTCGTGGGCATCGCCCAGGCCTTGGCCATCCTTCCCGGCATCTCCCGTTCGGGCTCCACCATCGTCACGGGGCTCCGGACCGGGATGGACCGCCGGACGGCGGGGGAGTTCTCCTTCTTCCTCTCTCTTCCCGCCGTGGGAGGGGCGGTTCTCCTCAAGGCCCTTCATATGGGAGAGACCAGGAACCCCTTGGGATACATGGCCGTCGGGGTCCTGGTCTCGGCGGTGGTGGGGTATCTCTCTCTCGGCTTCCTCATGTGGATCCTGGACAAGGGGAGGCTGCGGGTCTTCGGGCCCTGGTGCCTGGCCGCCTCGGCCTTGGCCTTCTATCTCTACCTGGCGGGATGAAAGGGAAAAACCGGCCCGGAGAATTCTCGAATCATCCAGGTCAGGATTTGGGCAGGGAGAGTTTGCGCCTGATCCGGTTGACGGCCCTCTGGGCGTAGCGGCCGGGGCAGGCCGTGGACTTGAGTTCCCTGTGCGTGTAGATCCGGGAGGCCGGGATCCTGTATTTCTTCATCAGGTAACGGAGGAGTTTCTCCAGCCCCTTCATCTGGGCCGGCGACGGGGGGTGGTCCTGGAAGTCCCCGAGGAGGCAGATCCCGATGTTGCCCTTGTTGAGCCTGTGGTTCCCCGCGTGGGCGCCCTGGTAGCGGAGACTTCGTCCCTGCCAGATCCTGCCTGCCGGATCGATCAGGAAGTGGTAACCCACGTCGGCCCAGCCCTCGCCGTTGGTGGTCTTGTGCTTGTGGTTCTTCTGGATGGTCCGGATCAGGGCCTCCACGGAGGCCGGGCTGGAATCGGGGCAGGGAAAACCGCTGTGGTGGATGGTGATCCTGTAGATCCGCCCCATGGGGGTGGTGCGGTTCACGGCCGCCGGCCGGGCGCCCCATTCCCTGCGGGAGTGGATCCTGATGGGACCGGCCGCCGGGCCGGACCTGCTCTTCCGGCGGGACCGGGCTGACCAGGGGGGAATCCCGGACTCCAGGTCCTTCAAGCGCGCCAGGAGGGAGGGATCCATGGTGGCCTTCCGCGCCTGTTCCAGGCTCCACCGGGCGCGGCCGGGGAGATCCAGGGCCGTGAAAGCCAGGGCCTTCCCGTACCAGGCCACGGCTTCCTGCTCCCGGGAGAGTCCAGGTGTGAGAAGAGCCTGGTCCAGTTCCTCCTTGGCCCGGTCGGGCCTCCGCACGCGGAGGAAGAGAAAGGCACGGCGTATATGGCGGGCGAAGGTGGGGGGCTCCTTTCCGAGACGTTCCAGCTCTTTCCAGTTGGTGGGGTTCCCCGGCTCTTCCAGGACGTTCAGATCCGGGGGGGGACCCGAGAGGGCGGCGGGTCCGGGTCCCGTCCACTTGGGGGACCTTCCCGGGCCCTGGCAGGAAGAGAGGAGAAAGAGGGCCAGGGCCGGCGCGGCAGCCGCCCAGGGGAAAAACCTGTTGATCTTGAAACCGCCCATGGATCCTCCTGGCGGGAAGTCTAACGGCGGCGGTTCCCCAGTTCCAACGCGAGGTCCGGAGAAAGACATCCTCTCTCTTGCCCGGCCTTCCCGGGCCGTGGATGATGAGACCCCATTCGTTGCTTTATCGAAAGGAGCATGCCATGGGGCAGGTCGACAGGCGTGAGTTTCTGGGTCTTCTGGCAGGGGGTTCCGCACTGGCCGGGCTTTCGAGTTGCATGAACCCCGGCCGGGGAGGGGGCGGCTCGAAGAGGCCCAACATCATCTACATCATGAGCGACGACCACGCCGCCCACGCCTTGAGTTGCTACGGGAGCAGGATCAACAAGACGCCTCACCTGGACAGGCTGGCCCGGGAAGGCATGCGTTTCGACCACTGCTACGCCACCAATTCCCTTTGCGCTCCCAGCCGGGCCACGATCCTCACGGGTAAATACAACCACGTCAACGGGCTTCTCGACAACCGGGTGATCTTCGACGGCCGCCAGGAGACCTTTCCCAAGATCCTCCGGCGCCACGGCTACCAGACGGCCATGATCGGCAAGTGGCACTTGAAGAACACCCCCACGGGTTTCGACTACTGGAACGTCCTGCCCGGGCAGGGCCGGTATCACGATCCCGTTCTCATCGAGATGGGGGAGCGGAAGGTGGTCAAGGGCTACGTGACGGACCTGCTTACGGACATCGCCATCGATTTCCTGGACAAGAAGCGGGATCCGGACAAGCCCTTCCTCATGATGCTCCACCACAAGGCGCCTCACCGGAACTGGCAGCCCGACAAGAAGCACGCCCATCTCTACGACAACGTGGAGATCCCCACTCCCCCCACCTTCGACGACGACCACTCCCACAGGGCGAGCCCGGCCCGCACCTGCGATATGTCCGTCCTGCACACCTTGACCGTGAACGACGTGAAGGCCCCCTTCCCCAAGGGCCTTACGCCCCACCAGCTCAAGGTCTGGAAATACGAACGGTTCATCAAGGACTACCTGCGGTGCATCGCCTCGGTGGACGAAAACGTGGGGCGGCTCCTGGACTACCTGGACAAGTCCGGCCTGGCGGAGAACACCATGGTGGTCTACACCTCCGACCAGGGCTTCTTCCTGGGGGACCACGGCTGGTTCGACAAGCGCTTCTTCTACGAGGAATCGGACCGGATGCCCCTTCTCGTCCGCTTCCCCGGAAGAGTGAAGCCGGGATCGGTCAACGGGGACCTGGTTTCCAACGTGGACTTCGCCCCGACCTTCCTGGACGTGGCGGGCGCCCCGATCCCCTCGGACATGCAGGGAAGGAGCTTCAAGCCCCTCCTGTTCGGCGAACATCCCGCCGGCTGGAGAAAATCCTTCTACTACCACTACTACGAATTCCCGGCCGAGCACAAGGTGAAGCGCCACTACGGAGTCCGGACGGACCGGTACAAGCTGATCTACTATTACCGGATCGGCGAGTGGGAACTCTTCGACCTCGAGAAGGACCCTCATGAACTCCGGAGCGTTTACGGCGATCCCGCCTACGCCGGCGTGCAAAGAAGATTGAAGGCCGAATTGAAACGCCTCCGCAGGGAACTGGGGGACCGCACGGGCGCGCCGTCGCGTTCCTGCCACCCCGACTTCGTGGTGACCCCCAGGGCCTATGTCCGCTCGGCCCCCGAGGGCTACTGGGTCTCGAGCATGGAAAAGGGCTACGCCCTGAAGAAGCTCCAGGCCCCCTTGACGGGGAAGGTCCGCTTCCATTGCGAGGTCAAGCCTCTGACTCCCTGGGGCAAGCGAAACGGTTTTATCTTGTTCGGTCCTTCCATGAAGCCTGAGGAACTTGTCTCCTGCGGCATCTTCTTCCGGACAGGGGAACTGGTGGTCCGCTGGCTCGATCCCAAGGGCAAGCCCCGCCGGAAGGTCCTGAAGGTCGGGGCCTTCCCCAAGGGCCGGCCCACCCGCCTCGAGATCGACGTGGACCTCGATCGGGGCAAGGTGGCGGTCCGGGCGGCGGGAAAGAACAAATCCTTGACCGTTTCCCCGGACTTTCCCTGGAAGGAGATCCGCTACCTGGGCTACGGCGTCAACCATACCCAGTCCTCTTTCGGGCCCATCCAGACGAGTTGATCCCAGGCAAAAGGCGCCGGCTCAACCCGGCGCCCTAAGTGTGCCGATCTGTTCCTTTGGAGATCCGGCCGGTGCGGCCGGGAATTCGAAGGAAATCCGGACAACCATCCGGGAAGGTCAGGCCCGGGAAGGAAGCATGGGCAAGAGGATCGCCCTGGAAGTTCAGGGAGAGGTGAATGCGCTTCACTTGGTCTGGAGTCTCCTGGACCAGGTGCTGGGGGAACTCCCGCGCGCGGGGGGGCTCCAACAGGAGCGCTACAACACCCTGGTTGCGGTCCAGGAAGCAGCCACCAACGTGATCCGGCATTCCTACGGGGGCCGGCTTCACAAGCCTTTCCGGGTGGAGATGAAACTCGACGGGCCTCGCCTTGTGGTCACCCTGGTGGACCAAGGGCCTCCCTTCGATCCCACTTGCATCCACTGCGAACCCGATGAAGACCACCCCGAAGAAGGCGGCTACGGGATCTTTTTCATGCGCTCAGTCATGGATCGGATCCACTATTCCCGGGTGGAGGACAAGAACGTCCTGGAGATGGTCAAGGATTTCTCCCAAGCCCTTTCTCCCGCCGGTTCGCCGGGGGAGGTGGGAGGATGAGCGGAAAGGGCATGGAGGGCCTGATCAAGGGAATCCTGTCCCTGGCTTCCCCTGAGAAGGGTCCGAAGATCTTCGTCCTGGACCGGGAGGGGAAGTGTGCCTTCTCCGCCGGAAAAGGGCCCGAGGGTTGGAATGGGCCCGGGGGCGTGGACGCCCGGGGCGGGCTGGTTCCTCCTCCTCCCCCGGGTTGGAAGGCCCTTCTCTTCCCCCTGGAAGTCTACGGGAAGAACCAGGGCTACCTGGGGACGGTGGTTCCCGAAGAGGAGGCCTCCCTCTGGGAGGCGCTGCTCTCTGAACTCCACTCCGTGGAGCGGGACCGGCGTTTGAAGGAATACGAAAACGAGGACCTGACGGAGGCCACGGTCCGCCACCACGAGGAGATCACCCTCCTCATCGACCTTCCCCATCTCCTCAACCTGGGTCTGGACCCGGAAGTCTTCTGGTCCAACGCCATGGAGCTTTTGGAGAGGGCCGTGAAGTCCAGGAGGGCCTATGCCTTGAGGGCGCTCCGGGGGCGGCCGGGCTACCAGGTGATCTGCGCCCGCGAAGGGGGGCGGTTCTACTGGCGTTCCTCCGGCGGGGACCCCAGGGAAAACCACTTCATCGGATACGAAGGGGAGGAGGGACTGGCGGCCCTTGCGATGGCCTCGGGCCGCCTGGTGAGCAGGGGAGACCTCCAGAAGGAGACCATGCCCCTGGCGCCTTTCGAAGAGGGAGCGACCTCCGCCCTGGTGGTGCCTTTGATCTCGCCGGTGGTCCTGGAAGGGCGGGAGCAGGTGCTCGGAGCGGTGGTCCTCCTGGACCGGGAGAAGGTTCCCGGCCGGGTGGAGCCCTTCCGGAGCACGGACCGTAAGATGGCGGACCTCATCTGCAACCAGGTCGCCACCCTTCTCGGGAACCAGGAACTCGCGGAATTCCGGAAAGAGGTGGAGATCGCCGGGAACATCCAGAAGACCCTCCTTCCTTCCAGAGACCAGGAGATCCCGGGCTTCGACCTGGCGGGACGATGCGAGCCGGCCCATTTCGTGGGAGGGGATTATTACGACTACATCCCTCTCAAGGACGGGTCCTGGGGGGTTCTTGTGGCGGACGTCTCGGGCCACAACCTGGCCTCGGCCTTGCTCATGCCCATGGCCAGGAAGGTGCTCAGCTGGGTGGGGCGCACCCGGAAGGACCCGAGCCGGATCCTGGCCGAGGCCTCCCGTCTTCTCTACAAGGACCTGAGCGGCGCCGAACTCTTTCTCACCCTCTTCTTCCTGGCACTGGAGCCGGGAAAGTCCAGGGTCCTGGCGGCCAATGCGGGGCACAACCCGCCCTTGCTCTTCCGCCGGGGGAGCAGGACGCCTCATTGGATCGATGTGGAAGGCCCCATCATGGGGTTCCTGCCCGAGCCGGAGCACAAGCTCCGCCGCTTGACCCTGAACCGGGGAGACGTGCTGGTCCTCTACACGGACGGCGTCACCGAGGTGGCGAACGACAAGGGGGAGATGCTGGGAACCGAGAGGTTCCAGGAGATCGTGGAGGGGCTCCGGGAACGGCCGGCCAAGGAGATCCTGGAAGGGATCTTTTCCGCCGTCCGGGATTTCGGGGATTCCGGGCAGGACGATGTCACCGTGGTGGTGGTGAAAAAGACTTGAGAAGAGAAGAGGTCGGGGATGGCTAAGAAATCCGTGCTCGTCGTGGACGACGAGCCCTACATCCTGAAATCCATGGCCTTCGTCCTCAAGAGGGCCCATTACGAGGTCCTGGAAGCCACCAACGGCGAGGAGGCCCTGGAGGCCCTGAAGGAACACAGGCCCGCCCTGGTCTTCCTGGACGTGATGATGCCCAAGAAGAGCGGATACGACGTGGTCCAGGAAGTCCGCTCCGACCCGGATCTCTCGGGAACCTTCATGGTCCTTTTGACCGCCAAGGGGCAGGACTCGGACCGGGAGGAGGGTCTGAGTCTCGGGGCCGACGATTTCATGACCAAGCCCTTCAGCCCCTCCAAGATCCTGGAGAAGGCCCGGGAAGTCCTGGGGGAGTGATCAGGTCTCTTTCCCGCCTGCCTGGAAAAACCAGGTTCTTTGCACCCGGCCTTTCCGCCCTCTAACCTCTCCGGGTCATGAAACGAGACCTCACGGGCGGTCCCCTCTTCAAGGAGAGCTTTTCCTTCGGTCTCCCCCTTGCCCTGGGGACGGCGACCCACGCCCTCTTCAACCTGGTGGACCTCAAGCTCGTGGGATTCCTGGGCCAGGACGCCGTGGCGGCAGTCCACGTGGGAAGCGTGGTGAATTTCATTCCCATGATCCTGGCCAACGGAATCGGCGTGGGGAGCGTGTCCCTGATCTCCCGCTACCTGGGAAGCGGCGCCCGGGAAAAGGCAAAGGAGGTCTCCAACCGGGCTCTCTACAGCCTGGTGGTCCTGGGTCTCCTCTTGGGGATCGCCGGGTTCTTCGCGGCCCGTCCCCTGGTGCGGTTCCAGAACGCCGAGGGCCTGGCCCTCCAGGAAGGCGTGACCTACCTGAAGATCCTCTCTCTTGGGACGGTCACCATGTTCGTCCTCCTCCAGGTGACCACAGCCCTTCGCGGGATGGGGGCGGCCTACCGGCCCGTCTTCCTCCTCACGGGGGCCAATCTCCTCAACCTTCTCCTGGACCTGCTCCTTATCTTCGGCTGGGAGCCTCTCGGCATCCCCGCCATGGGCGTGGCCGGCGCCGCCTGGGGGACTGTGATCGCCCGTGGCCTGGGCGCCCTGGTGGGCCTGGCCCTCCTGAGGAGGAGAGACTGTCCCTTGCGGATCGAGAGGACCTCCTGGTCCGGTCTTGCTGGAGAACTGGGGCGACTTCTCCGGATCGGCCTTCCCCAGTCGACCCAGATGCTGGTCCGGGCCCTGGCGGTTCTCTACATCACCAGGCTCGCCGCCGGGATGGGGGGGGTGGACGCCCTGGCCGCCATCTCCGTGGGGGTCAGGATGGACATGGTCCTTTTCTTCTCGGCCGCCGGCTGGGGGGCCGCAGCCTCGGCCTTCGTTGGCTACAACCTGGGCGCCCGCAAGGTGCGCCGTTGCATGCAGGCCGGCCGTCTCTACGCCCTCTTCGCCGCCTGCATGGGGTTGGTCCTCATGGGCCTTTACGCCTGGTTCGCCCCCCAGATCCTCCACTTCTTCATCGAGAACCCTTCCCCCGCGGTCGTCCAGGAGGGGGTCCTCTATTTCCGGCTCGCCGTCCTGAGTTACCCCACGGCGGCCATCGCCTTGACCTTGGGGGCCGCCATCAACGGCGCCGGGGCCACCCTGGGGCCCATGGTGATCGACGCCATCGGGCACCTGGGGGTGCTCCTGCCCGTGACGTCCACCTTCGCCACGATATGGAAAGGATCCTATGACCTGGGCATGCTCTGGTTGACCCTGGTGGTCTTCAACGCCCTGATGGCCCTGGTCTACCTGGTCTATTTCCAGAAGCGCACATGGTTGAAACGGAGGCTATAGCCGTGGCCCGACCCAGGATGGGAAACCGGCACTCTTTCCTACGGGCGGTCCTTCTCTTCCCAGCTCTTCTGGCCCTTTGGTTTCCGGGGAACCTCCGCTCCCAGGCGGGAAGCGGCGGGGAGAGTTCCTACGCCTCGGACCTCCTGGAGGTCCGCAGGCTGGTCTTCCGCGGCAGGCTGGCCCGGGCCTCCATGCTTCTGAAGGACATCCTCGCTTCCGGAGGGCCTGAAGAACCACCCGAGGAGAGACCCTCCCCGGACGTGCTGGCCCGGGCGGCGGCCCTCCTGGCCCGGGTCCGGCTGATGCGGGGCCAGGTGTCCCAGGGACTCTCCCTGGTGGAGAAGGCCCTCAAGAAAGGCCATCCCAGGGTGGATCTTCTCCTGGTGAAGGGGGATCTCCTGGCCCAGGGTGGCCGCTACCGGGACGCGGCGGCGGCCTACGCCTCGGCCTCGGACCTGGACCCTCTCAATACGGAATCCCGGTTCAAGCGCGGGCTCATGAGCTGGACCGTGGGGGCCCGAAAAGAGGCCCGGGCCCGGTGGAAGGAGGCGGTCCGCCTGGGAGAGGAGAGGAAGCTCACCCGGGGAAGGGATCTCTTGTTCTTCGGGAAGAGCCTGGAACGGCTGGGCCGATATGAAGAGGCCTCGGACCTCTACCTGGAGGCGGACAAGCTCTCCCCCCTGGACCACGACCCGGCCGTGGCCTTGGGGAACCTCTACTTCCTGGTCTACGGCGAGGTGGCGGGCTATCCCTCGGGGGCCAAGGAGTTCCGCCGGGTCCTCCGGCCGGACAAGGGCGATCCCGGGTACGTGCCCGCCCTCCTTGGGCTCTTCAAGATCTACCGGTTCAACCTCTTCCGGGACCCTTCCAAGACGGAATCCTTCCTGGAGAGGGCCCTGGCCCGGGACCCGGGAAGACCCGGGTCCCTTTCCCTCCTGGCGGGATGGAGGATCGAGGACAGGCGTTACGCCGAGGCCCGGACCGCCCTGGAGAAAGCGCTCAAGCGCAATCCAAACCACGTTCCCTCCCTCTCCCAGCTCTACGCCCTGGAGTGGCTGACCCGGGGAGCCGAGGCGGCTGTGCCTCTCAGGGACCGGGCCCTCTCCGTTCAGCCCGGGTCTCCCCTTCCCGACACCGTCCTGGGCCGGCACCTGATCCACCACTACCGTTTCCCCGAGGCGGAACCCATCCTCAGGAGGGCCCTCTCCCTGGACCCCGACTACGTGCCCGCCCTGGACGCCCTGGGCAAGGTGCTCATCTACACGGGAAGAGGGAAGGATGGGCGGAAATACCTGGAGAAGGCCGATTCCCTCCAGGAGGGTTTCGTCAACGCCCCCAGGCACAACGCCATCGAGGTGGAGAAGAAGATCGAGGGGGAATACCGCTCCTGGAAGGTAGGGGACTTCGTCTTCTGGATGCACCCCTCCGAGGCGCCGGTCCTTCTCCATTTTCTGCCCGCCCTCTACGAGAGGGCCCGGGCCTCCTTCCGGGCCCGGTACGGTTACGCGCCCAAGGGCCCCATCCGGGTGGAGGTCTTCCACAGTTTCGGGGATTTCTCCGTCCGGACGGTGAACTTCACGGGCTTCGGCGCCCTGGGCGCCTGCTTCGGGGGTTTGATCACTTCCGTCTCCCCTTCGGCCCCGGAGCTCAGGGACAAGTTCTCCTGGGCCGCAACGGCCTGGCATGAGTTCGCCCATACTGTGACCCTCGGGCTTTCGCGCCACCGGATTCCCCGGTGGTTCACCGAGGGGATCTCGGTCTACGAGGAGACGGTGTGCAACCCTGCCGCCGCCCGCCACATGGAGAGGGACCTGGTGGACGCCCTCTACAACGGGGTCCTCCCCCGGGTGGACAGGTTCAACACCTGGTTTCGCGGGAGGCGGGTGCTCTTCGCCTATTACCTGGCCGGGCTTTCGGTGAAGATGCTGGTCCAGGGCAAGGGGATCCCCACGATCGTCAGGATGTGCCGCCTCTACGGCCGGGGCCTCACCACCCGAGGGGTTCTCAAGGAAGGCCTGGGCTGGACTCCCTCCCAGTTCGACCGCCGCTTCCGCGCCTGGCTGGCCCGGCGCGTGAAGAACCTGAAGATCCGCCCCAGGCCGGGGCCGGACCTGCTGGCCCGGCTCCAGGCCAAGGCCGTGGCCCATCCCAAGGATTTCCAGGCCCACCTGGACCTGGGGTGGGGCGCCTACTTCCAGGGCCGCACCGTGGACGCCGGGGTGGAGCTGGCCAAGTGCCTGGCCCTCTCTCCCGGCGACGGGAGGGCCAAGCTCCTGGAAGGGCGCCTGGCCTTCGCCATGGGGAACCTCCCCAAGGCCAAGGCCTCCCTGGAGGAGGCCTTCCAGAAAGGAGCGGACGACTTCTTCGCCCGCCTGGAGCTGGCCAGGATCTACCTTTCCAAGGGGCGCACCGCCGGCGGCCTGGGCCAGCTGGAGGCGGCCCACCAGTGCTGGCCCACCTGCACGAACCCCCGGATCTCCCCCCTTCTCCAGCGGGCCAGGCTCTACAAGGGGATGGGCCAGGAGAAGAGGGCCGTGGCGGAACTGAAACGTTTCACCTCCATCGCCGGCGACGTCCGACCTCCCCGGCTGGAGCTGGCGGCCTATTACAAGAAGGAAGGAGACCGGGAGAAGGAGGCTTCCTACTTACGGGAGGCCCTGGACATCGATCCTTTCGACCGGAAGGTCCTGGAAGAATGCGCCCAGGCCCTCCAGGTCCTGGGGGAGAAGGAAAAGGCCCTGGACATGCTGGAGGCGGCCCTGGAGGTTCCCCCTGAACTGGACCACGCCCCTCCCCAGGGAAGGAAGAAGCCGACCCCCCGGGAGGAAGCCCGGTTCCAGGCCAGGATCCGGGCGGCCCGGGCGGCTCTCCTGATGGACCTGGGGCGGAACGAGGAGGCCAAGGAAGAGGCCCTGCGGGCCTGGAAGGCCGCCCCGGACAGCCCGGGCGGAAAGAGGGCCAAGGGCATCCTGGAAGCCTTGAAGGAAAAGGGCTCGGGCCCACCGGGGGCGAAGAAGGGCAAGGGCAAGTAAGGGCCTTCCCGGGGGCGAGGCTCTCCCCGGGAAAGGGTGGTCATCCCCAAATCCTTGGGAAAGAAGAAGAAAGGAATCGTCGACAAGAGAGGGTTTCTCCGGTTCACTAGGCCCCTTCCTCATCGGGCCTTACTTTCTTCCAGGAGGTTGCGACGAGATCCATGGCGCCCCGCGAAACCACCATGCATGCCCTTCTGGACCAGGTCTGGCGGAAGGTCTCGGCTTCCTTGCGGGACTCTCTGGGGGAATCCCTCTGGCAGGATCTCGTCGAGCCCTTGGAGATCCAGGACCTTCGCCGGGGAGAGGTTCTTCTTCGCGCCCCCGACCGGTTCCTGGCCGAGCGGGGTGCGGCCCGTCTGGGCCGGGAACTCGAGGCCCTGATCTCCCAGGCCCTTGGCGTTCCCTTGAAGGTCCGGATTCTCGGCCAACCCCACTC
>JALUZX010000134.1 GCA_027011425.1 Planctomycetota bacterium | reverse complement strand
TTTCTTCGAGGAACGGAGATCGTCCCATCCCCCCCCGGAAACCACCCGGCCCGGGTCAGAGCTTCCAGGCCCGGGCGAAGGCCTTGAAACTCCTGTCATAGGTGCGCTCCACCTCGGGCGGGAAACAGCAAGCGGGAAGCTCCTTCATGGCAAGGTGGTAGCGCAGGCAGTCACAACAGACGCCTTTCTTCGAGCAGGGCTCGTATGTGCAATTGCATCCCTTGAGGTTCTTGTCCTTCTTGCACTCCATGGGTCGCCTCCTGGTCCTTGGAAAAGAAGATGGAGCCGGAAAGCTTACAGGAGCGCCGCCCCTTGGTTCCAACCCGGAGCCGGCGGTTCGCCTTTTGCCGGCCTTCCACCACGAGGAGGACCGCCTCCTTGCGCCCCGTCCTCCCCAGGGCGGTTCCAGGGCGGCGGGCCTCCCGGGCGGCGAGGAGCCGCTCCAGTTTCCTGAGGATGAAGACCTTTCCCCGCTCCAGCAGCATGGACCCGGCCAGGGGCCAGAATCTCCCCTTCGAAAGAAAGCCCCATGTGAACTCCGCCCTCGCCCGCTGGAAGAACCCCTTGGCGGCCCGGGAGACCCATGCACGTTTTTTGTCCACCCGAACTTCATGGATGGGCCGGGGGACCATCCGGCCCCGCAGGACCAGGAACCCTTCTCCCCGGTAGGGCGAAGGTGGCTCTCCCGGATCCTTCCTATCCGGTTTTCTTTCCCTTCTCCTGATCCCGGTACTCCCCTTGCTCTACCAGGATCAACCCGCTTGGAAGGCACCCTGATTTCAACGCTTTCAGAAGGTCTCGAACCTCATTTTCACTGAATCCTTTTGCGCCGCCCGTAATGATCCCCCGTCCAGGGAGTTTCCCCTGGACGACGGGACAGGACCGAACCGCCCCGTTGATCAGGATGGCAAGAGGGTGGTTCTTGTATTTCTCCGTAAGATGCATGAAGGTCCGGGCCGCTTCTTTCTTGAAGGCGAAGGAGACAGCGGGCAAGCCGTATCGGTCCTGGGTCTGTTTCAACTCCCCGGGATCCAATTCCTTCCCCGTAAAACCGCGCACGTCCATTCTCAGCGGGACAAAGGCCAGGGGTCCTCTCTTCGAGGGGATCATCAAGCCAAAACCCGAGGCCGAGACCTTTCCTTTGAAAGGAGCCCATCGGATCTTCCCGGTTGCGATCGGCCCCCCTTCTTCCGGGGGAAGATCGTTGAAGATCGCCACGGCCCGGGGGTCATCCTCGACCAGGGCCAGATTCCGGGGATCCTTGAGCCACTTCTTCAGCCTCGCTTTCTCCTTCGCCGGATCCAGGCCCTCCATCTTCGCATCCAGAACCCAACGGAATTCCAAAAGGGACAGGCCCCCGACGAATTGCTTCACCAAGGAGATCTTCGGGGGAGAAGGATCTTTCACTTCGATCCGAACCCGCCGGCCCATGACAAGGACCTTCGTTTCCACTCCCTTCAGGCATCCCAGCCTCTTTCGGAGAATCTTCTCCGTCTCCAGGAGGGCCCCGGCCGTCCCTTTTCCCTTGACTCTCCCTTTCTTTCCCCCGGGAAGTCTGACCCGGTAATCCAACCAGGCGACCCGGGCTCCCCTCCCTTCTTTTTCTTTCCGGATGACCGCCTTCTGGGAAGAAAAAGCCAGAAGAAGGGGAAGGATCACCGCGACCTGTAAAAACCCCATGGAAACCTCCCTTTATGGAGGGCTCATTCTACCTCTTCCCCAAGAATCGAGAAAGTGGACTCTCCACCCGGCCCCTCCACGAAACAGGGCGTCGGGAAACTTCACGGGGAAGATCAGGCTGAACCTCACCCTCCCCTCCCGGGATCCCTGCCTTCTGGAGATCGGGACCCTTAACTTCGGCCTATCCTTTCAGAATCCGCCGGGCGAGATCATCGCCCGTCTCGGCCGTGGACCAGGCCTTCTCTCCCGGGCCGGCCAGGTCGGCCGTCCGGTTTCCCTCGCCCAGGAAGGCATGCACGGCCCGCTCGACGACCCGGGCCTCTTCGACCAGGCCGAGGCTGATCTCGAGCAGCATGGCGGAGCTGAGAACGGCGGCCAGGGGGTTGGCGATCCCCTTTCCCGCGATATCCGGAGCCGAACCGTGGACGGGCTCGTAGAGGCCTTTCGAACTCTCCGCCAGGGAGGCGGAAGGAAGCATGCCCATGGATCCGGCCAGCATGGAGGCCTCGTCGCTCAGGATGTCGCCGAACAAGTTCTCCGTGATGATCACGTCGAAATCCGCGGGCCGCCGGACGAGATACATGGAGCAGGCGTCCACCAGGATGTCCTCGTATTCGATCTCCGGGTATTCCCTCCGGACCCGGTGGGCCACGTCCCTCCAGAGCCTGCTCGATGCCAGCACGTTGGCCTTGTCCACGCTGGCCACCTTCTTCCGCCTCGGGCGGGCCAGCTCGAAACCGACCCGGACCAACCGCTCGATCTCTTTTTCCGTGTATCGCAGGGTGTCCACGGCTTCCCTGGCGCCCGGTTTCCCGGTGATCCCCTGGGGCTCGCCGAAGTAGAGCCCCCCCGTAAGTTCCCGGACGATTACCAGGTCCACCCCGGAGATCACCTCCGGCTTCAGGGTGGAGGCCTTCTCCAGGCCGGGAAAGACCTTGACGGGCCTGAGGTTGGCGAAAAGGCCGAGTTCCTTCCGGATCCTGAGCAGCCCCTGCTCGGGCCGGACCTTCGCCGAGGGATCGCTCCACTTGGGCCCCCCCACGGCGCCGAGAAGGACCGCATCGGCCTCCCTGGCAGCCTTCAGAGTCTCCGGGGGGAGGGGGTTGCCCGTCGCGTCGATAGCCGCGCCGCCGACGAGGGCCTCCCGGAACCGGAATTTATGGCCGAACCTCCGCCTCACCGCGTCAAGGACCTTGACCGCCTCGGCCGTAACCTCGGGACCCACGCCGTCCCCGGGAAGCAGGGTGATCGTCGCTTTCATATGTTTGTTGTCCTCCGGGCTAGCCCAACCGGGAAGTGTCCACCCGCGGGGGGTGGGTCTTTTCGTAACCCTCGATCTCCCCCTGGATCCCCAGAAGGTAGCCCAGGGAATCGAATCCCTCCAGGAGGCACCTCTGGTGAAAGAGGTCTACCGGGAATTTCACCTGCCTTCCCCCCGGAAGGGCCAGGATCCTGGCGGTCAGGTCCACAGTAAGGGCCGCCCCCGGTTCCTCCCGGGCCAGGCGGTGGAGTTCCCCCAGGGTCTCCGCGTCCACCTCCACCGGCAGGAGGCCGTTTTCCAGGGCGTTATTCCGGAAGATGTCGGCGAAACTTGAGCTTACCACCACGCGGAACCCGAAATCCAAGAGCGCCCAGGGGGCGTGTTCCCGGCTCGAGCCGCAACCGAAGTTGTCCCCCGCCACCAGGATTTTCGCCCCCTCGGCCTCCGGGCGGTTGAGGATGAAATCCGGATCGGGGGAGCCGCCGGGAAGGAAGCGCCAGTCGTGGAAGAGGTGCTTCCCGAGGCCCTCCCGCCGGGTCCCTTTGAGGAAGCGGGCCGGAATGATCTGGTCCGTGTCGATGTTCTCCAAGGGGAGGGAGACGAAAGGGCTCGTGAGGATCGTGAATTTCTCCATGGCGGGATCTCTCCCTTCTAAGTGGGCAGGTATTTCCGCGGGTCCGCGACGGCCCCCTCGACGGCGGCAGCCGCCGCCGAGAGGGGGCTCCCCAGGAAGGTCCTGCTTCCGGGCCCTTGGCGCCCTTCGAAGTTGCGGTTGCTCGTGGAGAGGGAATACTGCCCCGGGGCGAGCTGGTCGCCGTTCATGGCGATGCACATGCTGCAGCCGCTCTCCCTCCACTCCGCGCCGGCCTCCAGGAAGACCTGGTCCAGCCCCTCCTCCTGGGCCCGGGCCTTCACCTGCTGGGACCCGGGAACCACCAGCATCCTGACCCCGGGATGGACTTTCCGCCCCTTCAGGATGGAGGCGGCCTGGCGCAGGTCCTGGAGCCTGGAATTGGTGCAGCTCCCGAGAAAGACCACGTCCACCTTGTGCCCCAAGAGCGGCTTTCCCGGCTCCAGGTCCATGTAGGCCAGGGCCTTCACGAGGGAGTCCCTCTCCCTGCCCGCCGGCACGTCCTCCGGGCGGGGCACGGGCTCGGTGATCTTCACCCCCATCCCGGGATTGGTCCCGAAGGTCACCATGGGCTCCAGGTCCGAGGCGTCAAGCTCCACCGAGGCGTCGTAGGCGGCCCCCGGGTCGGTGGGGAGCTTCTTCCACCCTTCCACCGCCCGGTCCCAGTCCTTTCCCGCCGGGGCCAGGGGCCTGCCGTGGAGATACTCGAAGGTGGTTTCGTCGGGCGCCACCATGCCCGCCCGGGCCCCGGCCTCGATGGACATGTTGCACACCGTCATCCGCTCTTCCATGTTCATGGACCGGATACAGGATCCCGTGTATTCGACCACGTGCCCCGTGGCGCCCCCGATCCCTACCTTTGCGATCACGGCCAGGATGACGTCCTTGGCCGTGACCCCGGGGCCGAGTCTCCCCTCCACCCGGATCTCCATGGTCCTGGGTTTGCGCTGGAGGAGGGCCTGGACAGCCAGGACATGTTCCACCTCGCTTGTGCCGATCCCGAAGGCCAGGGCGCCGAAGGCCCCGTGGGTGGCCGTATGGCTGTCGCCGCAAACGATGGTCATGCCCGGCTGGGTGGCGCCCATCTCCGGCCCCACCACGTGGACGATGCCCCGCCGGGGGTGGCCGAGCCCCAGGAGGGGGATGCCGAACTCGGCGCAGTTCCCCTCCAGGGCGGCGATCTGCTCGCGTACCTGGGGGTCCGTAATGGGAACCTCGGGAGGGGTCGTGGGGATCCCATGGTCGATCGTGGCCAGGGCCTGGAAGGGCCTGCGGGGGGAGAGGCCCTTGGCCCGGAGCGCCCCGAAGGCCTGGGGGGAAGTCACCTCGTGGAGGAGCTGGAGGTCGATATAGAGGACCGCGGGACACCCTTCCTCCTGGAGGACCAGGTGTTCGTCCCAGATCTTCTCGAAGAGGGTCCTGGGAGCCGCCGGGCCGGTCATGAGCCTTTACGCTCCAGTTTTTCCGCCCTGGCGGAGAGCATCTTGTTGAGGGCCGACATGTAGGCCCGGGCGCTGGCGACGACGATGTCCGTGCTCGCCCCGTGACCGCTGAAGGTCCTGGCCTGGGTCTGGCCGGTCTGGGGATGGGTCCAGCGGGAAGTCTCCTCGTGGTGGGGCTGGATGCGGATGGTCACCTCTCCCAGGGAATCGATGCCCTCGGTCACGGCGGTCACCACGAATTCGGTCAAGGTATTGGGCTCCCGGACGATCCGGTTGATGGCCTTGTAGACCGCGTCCACCGGCCCGGCCCCCACGGCGGCGTCCTCCCGCTCCTTCCCCTCGGGGTCCACAAGGATGACCGTGGCCGTGGGCCGGGTGTGGTCCCCGCAGGTGACCTGCACGTACTTGAGCTTCCAGATCTCCGGGGGCTGGTAGATCTCGTCGGTGAGAATCGCTTCCAGGTCGGCGTCGGTGACGACCTTCTTCTTGTCGGCGATCCGCTTGAAGCGCTCGAAGGCCCGGTTCAGGTCTTCGTCCGAAAGGTCTCCGTAGCCCAGCTCTTCCAGGCGCACCTTGAAGGCGTGGCGGCCCGAGTGCTTGCCCAGGACCAGGGCGCTCGAGGCGAGCCCCACCGTCTCGGGGCGCATGATCTCGTAGGTGGAGTGGTGCTTGAGCATGCCGTCCTGGTGGATCCCCGCCTCGTGGGCGAAGGCGTTGGCCCCCACCACGGCCTTGTTCGGCTGGACCGGAATTCCCGTGTAGGCGCTCACCATCCGGCTCGTCCTGGTGATCTGGGTGGTGTCGATCCAGGTAGCGACCCCGAACTCCCCGGGCCGGGTGGCGATGGCCATGACCACCTCCTCCAGGCTCGTGTTTCCCGCCCTCTCGCCGATGCCGTTGATGGTGACCTCCACCTGGCGGGCGCCGTTTCTCACCCCCGCCAGGGTATTGGCCGTGGCCAGGCCCAGGTCGTTGTGGCAGTGGGTGGACCAGGTCGCTTTCTCCGCCCCCGGCGTGTTGGCGATGAGGTAGGCGATGAGCGCCCCGTACTCCTCGGGGGTGGTGTAGCCCACGGTGTCGGGGATGTTGAGGGTCGTGGCGCCGGCGGCGATGGCCTCGCCCAGGACCACCGTGAGGAACTCCCGGTCCGACCGGCCCGCGTCCTCGGGGGAGAACTCCACGTCGTCGCAAAGACTCCGGGCGAAGGAGACGGCCTCCTTCACCCGGCGGACGCACTCCTCCCGGTCGATCCGAAGCTTGTGCTTCAAGTGGATGTCCGAGGTGGCGAGAAAGGTGTGGATCCTGTGGCGGGGAGCGGGGCTCACGGCGTCGTAGGCGCGCTGGATGTCCTCGCGGCGGGCCCGGGCCAGGCCGGCGATGGTCATGGGCTCCCCGGATTTCCGGTTCTCCACCAGGGGACCCACCTCCCGGGCCACCCGCTGGACCGCTTCGAAGTCCCCGGGGGAGGCAATGGGGAAGCCTGCCTCGCAGACGTCCACCCCGAGCCGGGAAAGCTGGCGGGCGATCTCGAGCTTCTCCTCCAGGTTCAGCGTCGCGCCCGGGCTCTGCTCGCCGTCGCGCAGGGTCGTGTCGAATACGATCAGTCTCTCTTTGGTTTCAGGGGCTCCGGAAGTCATGGCGATCTCCCCAGGAGGAAAAATAGGAACATATCTTCAACGATCGGGGAGACCTGCTCGCAGATCCCCGCCCTCTTGTCAAGCCCCCAGGGGCGGAAAACCCCCTTTCTCCACGGGAGGCCGCCCCGGGAATACCGCCGCCAGGGTGGGGACCACCACCAGGGTGGCCAGGGTGGCGGTCAAGAGCCCGCCGATGACGCCGATCAAAGTGAAAGGAGGGCAAGCCCGTGCCTTTTCCCTCCTTCCAGATCCTGAAGGAATCCTTAATCCCGGGGATTTCTTTGCCTTCCCTCCATGGACTCCCTCATCCTGGGCGCCACGGCCCCCATCGACGCCTGTGACTCCAAAGGAGCCCGCCCATGAACACCCACGACGTCGCGAAGGCCTTGGAAATCTGGACCCTCCAGAACCTTCTGAACCTCTCCATCCTGCTGGGAATTCTCGCCCTGGGCCTGGCCATGGCCGGGAAATACCTCCAGGCCCTGGAAAGGCGCCTCACCCTCCGGGTCTCCATCGAGATCTGGCAGGTCTTCTCGGTCTTGCTGGTGGACATCTTTCTCGTGGTGGTGGTGCTGGTGGGTTTCGCCGTCCTGAATCCCGACATCATGGCGGACATCAAGGTGGCCGTTCCCTTCGTCCCCGCCGCGGTGGTCCTCTTCGCCCTGGCCCTCTACCTGCGGCTCTTCAAGGGGGGACACCAGGTGTCGTCCAGGACCTACAAAGGGGCTCTCTGGGCCATGTTCTTCGCCAACCTCCTGAACATCCTGGGCTTCACCCTGGTCATGGAGGCGCCGGGTGAGGAATACCTGGTCCTCCATCCCAGCTCCTTCTGGACCTTCGTAAGGACCCACCTGCGATCCAACGCCTCCCCTCACGGCCTGGAGCTGGCCCAGGTCTCCTTCTATGTCTGTTTTCCCTTGCTGGTCCTCCTCTTTCTCCTGGCATTCAAGGAGTCTTTGAAGGGGACCGGGGAAAAATGACGGAGGGCCGAGGAAATCCGGGCCCCTGGGAATGGCGGCTCCTGGAAAAAAACTGCACGGGCTGCGGAATCTGCGCCGACCTCTGCGAGGAGGAGGCTCTCGAGATGCCCAGGGAGGCCGCCTACCCCAAGGCGTTCCCCGAAAAATGCACAGGCTGCGGGACCTGCGTCCAGGAGTGTCCTTTCGAGGCTGTCGAACTGGTCTCCCGGGACAGGTAGGAAGAATAGAACCGTTATTCTCCCCCGGCATCCATTCTCAAAATATGAATATTCCCCAACTTCGAGGAAAGCCGGATCGTCCTCCCTCCCCTCCCGAACCTTCCGGCGATCACCCTGAATGAAGACGATTTCCGCTTTTCCGAAAGCATTAAATCCGTCACCGCTCTTCCCAGGTTCGTCGAGGCGTCCACTTCGCAAGAAAAGGAGGGAGGGAGATTGACCGACACGGAACCTGCCTCCGTCTCCATACTCCAGTCCGCCTTCATTCTGCTTCCGTGAAGGACCCGGGCGGAGATGGAACCGTACTTGCTCTTCAAGTCCAGGCGGCCGAACACCCCTTCAACCCTGATATTCCCGTAGGAGGTCTCAGCCCGGAGGTCTCCGGATATCCTCCGGGCCTCGATCCTGCCGAACTCGGACTCAAAATAGGCCCTGCCGCCTCCGACTTCCACGGCCTTCACGGTTCCCGTCGATGTCTTCACTTCCACGTCCCCCCGGATTTTCTCCAGGTCGACGGCACCGAAGGAAGAGGCGATCTCGATCCGACCCGCCTCGAGATCCCGGGCATGAATCTTCCCTGTCGAGGTCCCCGCCTCGATGCTCTCCCCCCGCACCTCCCGGAGTTCGAGGGTTCCAAGCTCGGTTTCCAAGCGGACCCGGCCCCCGTTTACCTTTCCGACGGCAATCTTCTCCCCCTGGCTGAAAGCATAGAAGTCGCCCCGGATTCCTTCCGCCTCTATTTTTCCGAAGCGGGTGACCAGGCGCGTCTCCCCGAACGGCCCCCTAACCCGGATTCCCCCGAAACCGAGGTTTCCCTGGACCGGGGTCCCCTCCGGAACACGGACCAAAAGAAACACCTTGGGGTGTATGGCGGCCTCACGCCCCCGCACCTTCGCCAGGGCCGGTTTCCCCCGGATCATAAGCTCGAGCTTCCCGCCCCGGCGCTTCTTCTCCAGGGAGAACCCACTCAGCCACTTCTCCGCCCGGGCCCGGTCCGGCCCGAACAGGGAGAAGGTCGCCCTCGCAAAAGGCCCCTCCCGGGAAGGAACGATCTCCACTTCCCCGAACTTCACGTCCACAGCCAGGGTTTCCCCCCCATCCAGGCATAACGGGATGGTCTCGGACTTCTCGGCCCTTACCGTGAGCCCCAACCGCTCGTGCCTGCCGGAGACGTGGATCCTGTCGCTCGACTCCCACATGGGTCCCCGGCAGGAAGGAAAAAAGAGGAAGGGGCAAAAGAAAAGCAATGAGAGGGTCCTGGCCATGGCTCCTCCTCGAGGTTTCAAAGAATACGTCCGGGAAAAGGAAATATTTCCTCTCCCTCCTTACCCAAAGAAGGGTTCGCGTCAAACGGAACGGCCGCACCGGTCCGGGCGGGACTTCGGCACGTGAAATCCTTCCTTCCACCATCCCCCTGCCTCCCTCCTTCCTCCCGTGAAACCCCCAAGCCACCAGGGGAGGGCCGGGAAGGAAGCCGGGGCCCCCCGGCCCTGCGGTTCCCCGAAGCGAATCGCACGGGTTGCGGAACCACCCTCCCGGAACATCCCTTCGGGGCGGTGAGGCCGATTCAATGGAGGGAAATTTCCGGGCCAGGCTAAAGGTTACCGCTTTCGTTTCCGTAGAAGGGCTTTATCCTTCCAGATCAATTGGTTGCTCTTGGTCAGATCGAAATCGATGGTCTCCATTTTGTTTTCAGGAGACAACACGAGCACCTGCCCCTTTTTCCCCATGACCCCGCGGACCTCCAGGACGCCGTCCATGGAAATGGGAAGATTGAAACCGCCTTCCCCCATGAAATTGTCCCACGGCATGACGTCTTCAGATTGGACTTCGATGAGAGTATCCTTCCCCCACTTCCCGGAGGTATTGGAAAGAAAGAAGGAATTCGGCCCGATCCCTTGTGAAACATGGACCACAGCCTTTTTTTCTCTCTCCACGACCAGATGGCTGCAGGAAAGGACGATTCTATGAGCCTTGGGATACAAACAAGAAACCTGAACCACATATTCCCCGGGAAAGACCCGCCGCACCTCCACAGGGCTCCTGGGTTTTCCATACGTATCGAAGATCGAGGGCCACCCATAGATCCCTTTCTCCTTCATGGCCTGTAATCTCAAGACTTTGATATTGAATTCGATCCCGTCCAGGAAGGAATCGCAGTAGATATAGAGATTGGACCAGGGCCTGAAGAAGGCCTTGAGAACCTTGGTCCCGCCCGGACGGAGGCGGAAGGACTTGGAAATGGGGCAGGGAGGATTGAAGTCATCCTCCGGAAGGGCGAAACCCCGGCATTTCTTCCCATCCACCACCAGGTCGAACAAGACTCCGGTCCACTTGGGACAAGGGGGAGAGACCAGGTAGATCCGCGGGTGGGAAACCACTAGAATGAATCTTTCCCCCACGGGGACATCGTTCCACTCGAGAAATCGAGTTCCCGGGAAGATGGCTTTCGCCCTGGCGTCCCATTCCTCCTTCAGCCCATTCCGTTGGGAAAGGAGTTTTTCACGGAACACGCCGGGATCGGGGATGCTCTCCAGCACGGCAAGCAGGGCCTTCAGGTATCCCAATGGCACCAAGGCCGCCGTGCCTTCTCCCGGGTGATCTCCTTGAAGAGCGACCTTCACCCGCCCCAACCCGTCCACCAGGATGACCCTGGTATCCGCCTCGATCCCGGCGGTCACGGGGCGAAAGCCCCATTCTTTCGGGGAAACCGTGTATTCCCCCGGCGGAGGAGAAGGAAAAAAGCCATCTTTGGAGGTTTTCGTTTCTATGATCGAACCGTCCGCCTTCCTGAGGACAATACCAAGTCCCGCCAAGGGCCGGCCGTTCTCCTTCGCCACGAGCCGGACGTGCCCCAGCCTCCGTCTCGGGACCTGTCTTCCGGCAACTTCCCTTTTCCATCCAGGGCTGGGAGGGCGGCCCCCCTTTTCGGCGGCCCCTGGGTTTCGCCTCTCTCCCAAAGGGAGCCTATTCCTTTTGATTCCAGGGGAAAACAAAAAAAACCAGGCCAACGCCGCCACAAAACCGGCTTCAAGTATAATAAGGAGCCGGATTTTTCTCCTGGTCATCTTCACTCCACGGATTTCTTCTTGTTCTTTTCGCCTCTCCGCCCCGCTTTCCCTCGCTTGAGGGGCAGTCCGTCAAGAACATACATCGCCTTTTCGAAGTCCGCCAGGAGGTCGTCCCGCGCCGCGTAGGGATCGTGGTGGTTCCGGTTGTCCAGGTATCGCCACCGGCGCCAGGAGTCGCGGATCTCCCGGAGGATTTCAGCCGTCCTCTGGCGGCACTCCTTACGGAGCGGCCCGGAAGAGGGGTCCAGGAGGAGGGCCTTTCCGCGGGCCTCCCGCCATGCCAGGTGGCGGATCACCCGGGCCACCAGGAGGATCTCCCGGAATTCGGGCCGGTGGCGGACTGCCTTTTTCGAGAGCCCTTCCAGTCGGGCCAGGACGGATTCGGCCTCCTTCAGGCATCCCCGGATCCGGTATCCTCCCCGGGCGAGAAAGCGGTCGATCCCCTTCTTGCCGAACCAGAGCAGGCGCTCCAGGTCCTCCTGCAGGGGCGACCGGTCCAGGAGAAACTGGATCGCCTCCAGGTCCTCCTTCTCCATTTCCAGGCCGAAGAAATCCCGGAAGAAGGCCTTCCGCGCCCGGACTTCGTCGAAGGCCGCCCCCGACCAGCAGGCATCCCCCGCCAGGGCCAGGGCGAACCAGGAGGAATCGGGGAGATACCTCTGGGGAAGCCACTGGGTGACACAGACCCCCCGGAGTCCGTAACGTGCGGCCAGCCGGGCGGTCCCCAGGGTGTTGGAGAGGCGGTCCCGGTCCGGCCAGAGGCGGTAGGGGCCGTTCATGAGGGCCGGGGCGGCGACCACGGAAAACCCCATCTCCCGGAACCGGACCCAGCTCCCGGGGGGGAGGTTCTTCCTTTTTTTCGCTCCCGGGCGCAGGAAGGAGGTCCCGTAGTGCCAGTCGTAGATCAAGGTGTCCCTTGGAATCCGACCCGCCGCCTTGGGATAACGCAGAAGCATGTCCCCCCACATCACCATCCGCTTGTCCGCCTCGGCCAAAAAATCGTGGACCTTGACGATGTGGGCCGCGAGCCAGGCGCCTTTCCCCCATTTGCGGGCGAAGGCCTTTCCCTCCCTGGAGGAAGGCCCCGAGACCTCGTCCAGGCCGGCGTGGAAGAAGGGACAGGGAAAGATCCGCGCCGCCTCCCCGACCAGGTCCCGGACCAGGGCGTAGGTGCCCGGGCGGTGGGGCGAGAAGGTGGGCAGGCCGGGTTCGGCCAGGGAAGCGTAGGCCGGCCTGCGGACCCAGCAGCCTGCGTGCCCGAAGAGTTCCACCTCCGGCAGGAGGGTCACGTGCCACTTGCCCGCGAGTTCCACGAAGGTCTTCATCTCCTCCGGGGTCCAGGCGTGGGGATCGGCGGACTCGGGATGCCCGGGGAACCGGAGGGCGGAAGTAGGGTCGTCCGTGAGGTGGAGGACGAAAGTGTTGAACCTGCGCCGGGAAAGGAATCTCAATACTTTCCTGTAGAATTCCTTCCGCTCCACGAGCCTTCCCATGTCCAGCATGTAGGCCCGGTGCTCCAGGCTCGGCCAGTCCAGCACCCAGCCCCCATGGATCTCCCGGCCAGGCGACTCCCGGATCCAGCCGGCCAGTGCCAGCAAAGCGTAATAGAGGCCCCGGGAGGAGAGGCTCCCCGCCCGGGCG
>JALUZX010000133.1 GCA_027011425.1 Planctomycetota bacterium | reverse complement strand
CTCCCATTCTCCCGCCCCTTCTCGCTCTTTCCCGGCCCGCCCTGGGGGACCTGGACGGGGACGGAATTCCGGACCTGGCGGGTTTCCCCCGCGGGGGAGGCTTCCTCACCGTCTGGAAGGGGAAAAAAGGAGGCGGATTCTCCTCCCCCCTGGTCCTTGGGGTCTCCCCCGAAGTGAAGGCCGGGCTCCCCACTGCGCTCTCCGCCCGGGGTCCGGGCCTGGCCCTTTCCCTTCTTGCCCCCGGAGAAAACTTCTTCGCCCAGGTGGAGGTCAAACGGCCCGGGCCCGGACCGTGGAAGGGAGGCCTGCTCCTCAGGTTCAAGGACGAACGCAACATGCTCCTTCTCCAGGCCCGCCTCCCTGCGCGGGACCCCGCCTCGGCCTACCTGGTCTCCCTTGTGGAAATCCTGGACGGCGAAAAACGGACCCTGGCTGAGAAGAAGGCCGGGTTCCCCGACGGGGATTGGCATACCCTGGCCGCTTCCCTCGTTGGAAGGAGGGTGCGGGCCTGGTGGGACGGGGGCTACCTGGCCCAGGGAAAGACGGCCATTTCCGGCCCGGCGGAAGCGGGCCTTTTCGCCGGAAAAGGAACCTTTCATTTCCGGCAATTCAAGCTTCTCCCTCCGCCGGGGAGCCTGCCCTCGGGGAAGGAACTTCCCTGGAAGGACACCCTCCTGGGAAGAAGGAAGGTTCTGGGGGGCTCCTGGCACCTGGTCCGGGACCTTCCCGAACCGGAGGGGGGGATTCTCTTCTCCCGGCCGGGTCCTGGAAGCCTAGGGCCGGCCCTTTTCGCCGTGGACTGGGACCGGGACGGGGACATGGATCTCCTGGTGGGCCGGAAGGGGTTCCCCCTCATGTGGCTCGAGCAGAAAAGCCTTATGGAATTCAAACCCGCCCGGGCGGTCCGCCTCATCTCGGGCAGGCCTCTCCACAAGGGACCTCTCCTGGACGTCCCGGCGGCGGCCGACCTGGACCGCGACGGCAGACCCGACCTCCTCCTCGGCGACGGCAGGGGGAGAATCCTCTGGTATCCAGGTTCCGTAATTGCTTACCCCCCCAAAGGCATGTAGGGGCGCCGGAGGGCGCCGCAGGCGCCCGAACGCCGTCCCGGGACGGGCCCCCGAAGTCCGGATTCACCCACATCCAGGAATCCACCAAAACCCCGTGAAGAGCACGCCGGAGGGCGCCGCAGGCGCCCGAACGTCGTGCCGGGATAGACCCCCTACGATCCTCCCTCCACCCGGAAATCCCGGGTGAACCCGGGATAGGAAAGGGGCGCCTCCTCCATGGACGGATCGAAGACATCGTAAGGCCCCACTCCTTCCCTGTATCCCAGGACCAGGCCCTTGTGAAGGACCGCCTTCCCTTTCCGCGGCAGGAGGACAAAAAGCACGTGGGGCCGGGAGACGCCGAAATAGAAGGAACCCTTATCCGGTTTCCCAAACACGACCGTATAGGAGAAAGTCATTGGACCGTCCCAAAGATGTTTCATGGAAACGGGAAGAGCGTCCTTGAAAAGACTGTAAGCCTTCCCGGGGAATTCCTCGAGGAAGGCCTCCCCCTTGGGCCCGGGCCCCAGGGGGGACCACTCCGTCCGGGCCAGCACGGAAAGCCTGGCCATGTAGTTTTCCATGGAGCGGAAAACCCGCCCCGCCTTCTCCATTCCCGAGGCGATCTCTTTCCGTTCCTTTTTCTTCCAGGGATTCCGGGCCGGAGGCAGCAGGTCCTTCCACCTTTTCATGAACCCGGCCATCCTGGAAAAGCACCGGCAGAGTCCCAGGTAATAGTCAGGGTAAGGGGCCAGCCGGGGGGAGAGGGCCCTTCCTCTCCTAACCCCCGTAATTGTCTTCTTCTTCGAGGGCGGAGGCTGGTTGCATCTCCGGAGCAAAGCCAACCCGCCGAGCTGGGTCCAAACCTCTTTCTCCCGCCAGGTCTTCGTAGAGAAAAGTTCCGGCGCCTCTTTACAGGGATCCAGGATCTTGCCCAGGCATTCCAGGTTGAGGCCGTAGAAATCCGGGAGGCGGGGCACGGGCTTCCGGGAGAACAGCTCCTCCATCCAGGATTTACCGGCAAACTCCCGCTTGAAAACCGACTTCCCCTCCTCCGAGGCCACGGGGCCAACCGCCACGAGGTCCAAACCGGAAGAGAATTTCCTTCCCGAAAGGAAGGGTTCGCAATCCAGGCTCAACTGGAGAGTGTCGGGAGGAAAGGGGGCCGGAAGGACCAGGAGGGAATCGGGAGTGAAGTCCCAGCCCATCTTCTTGAAGACCGCCAGGGGCTTCCGGATCTCCGCCTCCCCTTCCCGCCACAATTCGGCGGGGTCCATTTTCACCCAGTCCTTCCCGCAGGCTTTTTCAAGCCTTTTCGCCAGGAGACCTGGTCCCAGGTCCATGGAGACGCCCAACAAGTCCCGGTAGATCCCCTCGAGGGCGAGGTAATCGGCTTTCAACCGGGGATCGGAGAAGATCTCCCTGGTCAGCAACAGGGCGATCCTCCTTCCCCTTCCTTCGCAGAGGTCGAGGGAAAGGATGGTATACCAAACCACCGCCTTAAAATACCTCCGGAGGAAAGGGTCCCGGGCGTAGGTCCAATGGGGCTTTAAATCCTCTGGGTCGACCTTCCCCGAAAAGGGAGGCAAATGAAAAGGCTTCCCCTCCTCCAGGCGGGCCAGGATCTCCTTCACTTTCTCCCGGTCCTTCGCAGGAAGCCGCCTGAGGGAGCCGGGTTCAAGGAAAGCGAGAGCGGGAGCGAAAAAATAGAGGATTCCCTTCCAGGCTCCGCTTCTCCGGATACGACAAAGGTCCAGGATCCTCCTGGAGAAACGCCGCAAAAGCTCCACCTGGAGGCGGGCCTTCCAATAGAAGAGGAGGGAGACGTATCTCTGGGCCAGGTCCCAGAACATGTCGGTCGTGAGGAACTTGGGCGAATACTTGTCCCTGGTGTAGAACTCCTCCATGGAGGAGTCGCTCTCCCCGAGGACCACGAAACCCAGGGATTCGAGTTTCTCCCGGGCCTTTTCGGGCAGGCCTTCCGTCCCCTGGGAGGGGGACCCGGGGGCCTGGGCCGGAGAGGAAGGCATGGACCACGGAAAAAGAGGGGGGAAGAGAAGAAACAACAAGAGGAGGCGGGCCGAAGAGGTCACGGTCCTTCCTTTCTCCCTGGGCCGGAGAGCAAAAGAAGGATTGTAAAGACGCCGGGTCGGGCCGGGAAGCCCCCCGCGCAGGTTCAAAGACCCGGGATGGGAAAGGCCCGGGCCAGGTCGAGGACCTGTTTCTTCAGCTTTTCCGTGGATTCTTCCGCCGAGAGGGCGGAATGGATGATCCGGGCCAGGGCGTCCATCTCGGCTGTTCCCATTCCCCGGGTCGTCACCGCCGCCGTCCCCAGCCTGAGGCCGCTCGCCTCCCTGGCCTTCCTGGGGTCGTTGGGGATGAGGTTCTTGTTGGCCACGATCCCCACCTGGAGGAGGGCCGTCTCGGCCTGCTGGCCCGTGATTCCCATCTTTCGCAAATCCAAAAGAAGGAGGTGGGTGTTGGTGCCCCCCGAAACCAGGTCGAAGCCCCTCTCCCTGAGGGCCTCCCCCAGGCGGACGGCGTTGTCCACCACCCGGGCGGCGTATTCTTTGAACTCCGGCCGCAAGGCCTCGCCGAAGGCGCAGGCCTTGGCGGCCACCACGTGCAGGAGGGGGCCCCCCTGCCCGCCGGGGAAGACGCTCTTGTCGATCCGCCGGGCCAGGTCCTTCTTGCATAGAACGAGTCCGCCCCGGGGCCCTCGCAGGGTCTTGTCGGTGGTCA
>JALUZX010000132.1 GCA_027011425.1 Planctomycetota bacterium | reverse complement strand
CCCCCTTCCACCACGTCGGAGATGTCCAGCCGAACCTTTCCCTCCTTGGGGACCCGGACGCTCACCAGCCGCATGTTCCCCAGCAGGTCGGCGGCGATGTTCCGCGTCCTGTGGCCCAGGACCCTGGACTTGAAGACATACCAGCGGCCCCCGGCAAGATGGCGGATCCTGTAGAGACCTTTCCGGTTCGTCGTATCGGAGCGCAATCCTCCCCGGAAGGAAAAGGCCGCCACCACGGCGTGGGCCACGGGCCGGCCCCGGAGGTCCGTCACGTAGCCCCAGAGGGTGGCGCCCTCCCTCATGCGGAGCACCACGTCCCGGGCCGGAACGTCCGGGGAGGTCTCGATCTCCACGGGCTCGGCGGGAGCGTGGTCCAGGTGGAGGGCCGTGATCCGCCACTTCCCCCCGGGAAGACCGTTCAGTTCGAAGGCCCCGTCGGGCCCGGAAAGAGCGCGGCCCGGGCCGGACCACCCCATGAGCAGGCTCATGGGATTCACCTCGGGCGGTCCCCTTCTGGGCCCCCTTCCGGGAAGGCCGGCTCCCAGGAGGACGCGCATCCCTCCACGGCCGGACCGGGAGCGGGAAAGGCCGGCCCCCAAGGAGGTGAAGCCCGGGGGAATCCGCCCCTTGAAGGCAGCCACCCGGGCGCCTGCCACGGGATTCCCCCTCTCGTCCACCACCCGTCCCCGGACCAGGGATTCCCGCTCCAAAAGAAGGATGATCCCCTTGGCCCCCTCTCCCGGCTTCACATCCACATCCTTGTCCAGTGGAACGAAGCCCCGGGCCTCCACCCGGAGCACAACCTTGCCCGAGGGAACTCCGGGGATGAAGAAACGCCCTTGCGGATCCTCGAAGTCCCAGGTGTACTTCCCTCTCGCGAAGAAGGGAACCCCCCTCAGCCGGATGGAAAAACGCCGGACCGGGCTGGAGGCGTGCTTAGCCAGGACCACCCCCCGGACCCCGGCCTCGGGTTTCAGCCGGATCTTCACGTCCGTCGAGCCCACCTTCACTCTCGGAAGGAAGGCGTCCCCGTAGCCCCCGAGGGAAGCCTTGAGAAAACACCTTCCACCGGAGAGCCCCTCGAGCCGAAAGGCGCCGTCCGCGCCGGCGCGGCACTTGACCCGGCCGAACGTAAGCAGGCGCGACATCTCCAGCCCCCCCCTGAAGGAGCCGTTCCAGGCCTCCACCAGGGCTCCTTTCAAGGGGTGCCCCTCCGTGTCCGTCACCTTGCCCGAGACAGCTCCGCCCTCGCCCACGACCAGGACGATTCCCTCCACTCTCCCCCCGGCCCGGAGGGTCACCTCCTCCGGGTCGGCCAGCCCCTTGCCCTCCATCCGGGCCGCCACGGCCAGGGGCCCGGGGGGAAGGTTTCCGATCTCGAAGGAACCGTCCTTGCCGGCCCTGACGGGAGGACAAGCCTCGGGGGAGAAGAAGAGTTCATGCAGGTCCAGGAAGGCCACGGCCACACGGGCGCCGGGAAGGGGACGGCCCTCGGTGTCCCGGACCACACCCGCCACGGAGGCGGGCTTCTCTCCCCGGAAATCCACTTCCAGGACCTGTCCCTCCGAAACCTCCAGGTCCGTGCGGACCTGGATGGGCAGTCCCGGCCCGAAGGCGCTGAGGACATACTCCCTTCCCGGGGGGACCCCCTGGAGGACGAAACGGCCATTCTCGTCAGAGAAGGCGGACCGCCAGTGATAACCGGTCCCAAAGAAATGGCTGAGAAAGCTGTTGAGCCCCGGCCGAAGATCCAGGACGGCTCCAGCCGCGGGCCTTCCCTTCCAGTCCAGGATCCTTCCCTTGACCATCCCCCCCTTCAGGGCGGCGATCTCCACGCCCGTTCTCTTCCCGCCGGGGCCCAGGGACACCCCCGGAATCCGGTAAGGATAATAGAAACCAGGGCCCAGGGTGAGCCAAAAACGGCCAGCCGGAAGCCGTTGGATCTCGAAGCGCCCGGAAGGTCCCGTCTCCCCCGTGCCCGCCGGGGCCGGAGCGATGGGCCTGGACCTCCTCTCCCAGAGCCCTCGGCGAAACAGGTTTCCCATCAAGTCCTGGAAGCCCCTGGTGGCGGGAAACTCCCGGACCACCTCCACCGTGACCCCTGGAAGGGGCCTCCCGTCCCGAAGGGAGAAGACCCGGCCTTCCACCACTCCCCGCCCGGCACGCGACGCGGCCAGGGCCCTGCGGGCCCGGGCGGATTTCTCCTTTCCCGGACCCTGGAGCGAAGGCCGGCCGGCCCGCACGGCGGTTCGGCCTCCTCCCCCGACATTCCCCCTTTCCGAGGCGCCCACAGGGGAAGGAAGATTCCCTTGGCCCAATAGAAACCAGAGGCATCCTCCTACCAGGAGGAACAAGACCACGAGAAAGAGGGCGTTCGTCCGCACGCCGCCGGTGTTCATAGGAAATCCACCTCCAAGGACGGAAGGACTGGTGCGTGGTTCCGGTGGTTACGAACCTGGAGGACCTTCCTTCTCGAAAAAACCGAAAAAAAACCTTTCGGGAAGGCCCCCGGGTGCGGAGTTTCCCCCGGGGCCCCTCCACTAACAGCCATCTTACAACCCAGAACGAAACCCATACGCCCGGAGGAAAAACGGAAGGCCACCCAATCAAACCCTTGCAACTCCCGGCGAAAAAAATCGGAGCCTCCTGTTACTTAGGAGGCTCCTCCTTGTAGGTTGATAGTGTACCTGAAAGACCTGGTCTCCCGCGGATGGTTTGAATTCTTGGCAGTCGGGGTCGCCGTGACGGTTGTGTAGTCCAGGGGGCAGGTGGTCCCGGCTGCCAGGTTTTTTTCCGGGTGGAATTCGTTCCACCCGGTTTTTTTTCACATCCTCTTTCGAGCACCTCGACTGATACGATCTGCCTCCGGGAAGAAGAAAAGATAATGCTTTCCCCTTGGAAAGCACAAGGCCTTGGAGGTCTCCGCGGAAGAAATGAAACACCCTGTCTCACGGGAACGAATTCTTCTCGGGGGGCTCTTCCTTTTCGGCGGCCTGGTTTCCTTTCTGCCCCTTTGGGACATCGACTGGCCTCTCCACGTTTGCTTGGGCCGGGTCATCCTGAGCAAAGGCTCTCTCCCCTGGACGGACACTCTCTCCTGGACCGCAGGGGGAAGGCCCGACGTCCTCCATGAATGGCTCTTCCAAGTGGTCTGGGCCCTGCTGGAGGGAATCGGCGGCCCAGGGCTCCTGAAAGTCACGGTCTCCCTCCTTGCCGGGACGGGCCTGGTCCTTTGGTTCCGGGCGGCCCGGAAAGCGGGAAGGCCGACCTCGACGTCCCTCTTCTTCTCCCTGGCCGCCCTCATCCTCTTCTACCCCAGGCTTCGCGCCCGGCCGGACCTGGTGACCTGGGTCGCCCTTCCCCTGTCCCTGCCCTTCCTGGTCCCCTCCGGAAAAGGAAATCTCCGGCGGGCCGGGGCCCTCCTGCTTCTGGTGGCCCTCTGGGCCAACTTCCACGGGGCCGCCCTCCTGGCCCCCCTCTGGTTCTGGGCGGGCTGGGCCGCCCATGCCCTGGAAGAAAGGAAATTTCCCCCTCCTCCACCTACCCTGCCTCTGGCCGCCACCTCGGGGGTCCTTCTCACCCCGGCCGGGCTCCAACTGCCGGCCTACGCATGGAAGACCAAGGGATTCGCCTCCATCGTCCCCGAGTGGTCCTCCCTGGCCCACCTGCCTCCCACCCAGGTCTTTCTGGCCCTGAAGATCCTGCTCGGCGCCCTGGGGCTCCTTCTTCTCCTGGCCCTCATCCGGGGGGCCTGGAAGAGAGAAGGTCTCCGGGGAGAAGGACCTTTATGG
>JALUZX010000131.1 GCA_027011425.1 Planctomycetota bacterium | reverse complement strand
CGCATGGTCCGATTGACGCCGGAGCGATACCAATACCTGGCATAGAGGAAGTCCTTGTCCACGCTGTGGGCAAGCTGGACCAACCCGCAGGAGGGGCACAAGGCCAGGGCCAGGGGGGCCTTGGGCGAAGGGGGGGCGCCGGGAGGATGGAAGTCGTTCCCCACGCACTGTTCCCCCAGGTCCAAAAGGATCTCCAGGCCCTTGCCCCCGCAAAGGCGGCAGGTCTCCCTCGCCGTAAAGAGGGGCCTGGTTTCCAGGGCGGACGCGGAAGCAAAGTTCTCGATCTCTGTCATGGGACCTCCAGGGATCCTCCCCGGACCGCCCGGGCGAACTCCCGGTCGATCCCGTCGATGCACTCGTTTCTTTCAAGGTTCAAGCGGGCCAGGCGCTTCACCACTTCGTCCTTCTCCCCGGCGGGGACCTTCTCGAACTGGTAGACCTTCTCCTGCTCGTGCCAGAGGGCGCAGTTCACCCGGGCCAGGCGGTCCACCAGGCTTCCAATGTTCCCCTGGACCGGATCCACCCCCATTCCTTCCCCTGCCACCACCTTGTGGGCCGGGGCCTGAAGCCGTTCGAGGGGGATCCTCCCGGAAAGGGCGCCGGCCAGGAACTGGTCGATCTCCTCCCGGATCCTCCCCGACTGGAGACCCAGGTCCTCCAGCCGCGCCGGGTCCGAGGTATGCCATTCCTTGAGTTTCAGGACGGTCAGCTTGTCGCAAAGGGAGCCCAGGGTTTCCGCCATTTCCTTCCTCGGAAGCGAGAGGGTCCGGGAAAAGGGGGCCCGGTCCCACGGCGGGGGCCGGTCCTACATCTCCAGGTTCGGCCCCCTCCACCGCCGGTCTTTAACCGGAAGGCTCCATGGCAGGGGGCTTTCCGCAGCGGGAAGGGATGTCCTTCCGTCAAGCCCCTTCCCTGGCCAGGCCGATAAACGGTAAAGGCCGGGCCGCCCGGCCGGCCTCAACAGGAAAGGACTTCCATGAAGACCGCCCTCATCACGGGGATCACCGGACAGGACGGCTCCTACCTGGCGGAATTCCTTCTTTCCAGGGGTTACCGCGTCGTCGGTCTGCGCCGCCGGACCAGCACGGACAATTGCTGGAGAATCGCCCACCTCCTGGACCAGGTGGAGCTGGTGGACTGCGACATCACAGACCAGGCAGGGGTGATCCGGACGGTGGAAAAAACGGAGCCTGACGAGATCTACAACCTGGCCGCCCAGTCCTTCGTCCCTACTTCCTTCCACGAACCCTTCGCCACGGGAACCGTAACGGGTCTCTCCGTGGTGAACCTCCTCGAGGCCGTGCGGATCCTGAATCCCGGGATCCGTTTCTACCAGGCTTCGTCGAGCGAGATGTTCGGGGCGGTCCGGGAGAGTCCCCAGCGGGAAACCACCCCTTTCCACCCCAGGAGCCCTTACGGCGTGGCCAAGCTCTACGGTCACTGGATCACCGTCAACTACAGGGAGAGTTACGGGATCCACGCCTGCTCGGGCATCCTCTTCAACCACGAATCCCCAAGGAGGGGCCCGGAATTCGTGACCCGCAAAGTCAGCATCGCCGCGGCCCGGATCAAGCTGGGGCTCCAGGCCAAGGTCCCCATCGGAAACCTGAAAGCCAGCCGGGACTGGGGGTTCGCCGGAGACTACGTGCGGGCCATGTGGCTCATGCTCCAGCAAGAGGATCCCCGGGACTTCGTTGTGGCAACGGGGGAGTCCCATACCATCGAGGAACTCCTGGAGACGGCGTTCTCCTTTCTGGGCCTGGACTGGCGCTCCCACGTGGTCCAGGACCCCCGCTTCTTCCGGCCCAGCGAGGTGGATTTCCTCCTGGGAGACGCGACAAAGGCCCGGGAGAAACTGGGATGGGAACCTACGGTGACCTTCGAGGAGCTGGTCCGCATGATGGTTCGGGCGGACCTGAAAGACCAGGCCGAGAAAGCGGGGATTCCGGTGAACCAGTCCTTGACGCTCCCGGAACTCGTCCCCTGACCTTCTTCGCCGCCCGGAATCAGAGCCGGATCCCGTTCCAGTTCACCGCGTATTCGGGCAGAACCCCCGCGGGATCCAGCACGCGCAGGTGGAAAGGGCCGCCGGGAGCGACCAGGGCCCGGGCGATCTGGAGCTGGTAGTCCCCGCCCGGAGCCAGGACCAGTTCTCTTTCGGGGAGGGGAAATCCCGCCCTGGGCCCCCGGCGCGGATCCTCGGCCAGGAGCAGGGCCGCCGCACGTTCCGGGTCCAGCCCGAGGATGCAGGTACCCACGCAGTTCCTGCGCCAGTAACAGCCGGCGCATTCCAGGCCCGGCGGGCCCACGACCTTCAATCCCTTCCGCCGGTCCCCCACCAAGGCCGGATGGGTGGGCCCCGCCAGGAGGTGGACCGGGATCCCCCACATGTTCTGGGCCAGGTGGAAGAAGGAACTGTCCACGCAGAGGAACTTGTCGCAGAAGGAGACCGCCGCGGCCTGCCTTTCCAGGGGGACCCTGCAGGCGGCGAAATCGAAGAGGTCGGAGCGCCAGGGGCCGGGGAAGGGCTGGAGTCCGAACCATGCGAACCGGATCCCGGGGTTCCTCCGGGCCAGGGCCTCCACCACCTGGCGGCCCCAGGGATAGCTTCTCACCCGGTCCTTGCCGGAGTGGAGATGAAGCCCCACCAGGGGGCGGTCTCCCTTGAAGGTCCCCATGGTTTCCCCGGCCCAGGCCATGGCCTCCGCCGGGGGCCGCGAAGGGATGGCGTCGTCCCGGAGCCGGACGCCCGCCAGGTTGGCCAAAAGATCCATGAAATGGATTCCCCCCAGGTATTCGGGGAGGTGGGAAATCACGGCGTTGAAGTCCACAACCGTCCCCGCCCGGAGTGAGGCCTCTCTCTCCCCGGCCGAACCCTTGGCGAACCACCGGTCCACGGCCGGGCACTCCCGGAAGATCCAGCCCAGGAAGGGTTTGCTCGCTACCATCACCTCCAGGTGGGGATGGCTCTCCTTGATGGCCGCCGCCACGGCGGCGGCCATCAAGGAATCCCCCACCGCCTCGGTAGGAAGCAGGAGAACCGACCGGGCCTTCTCGTATCCGCGCTCCCAGAAGAGAGGAGAAAAACTCGTGAGGATCCCGGTCCTCCGCCGGCCTCCTCCCCTTCTCCCCGAGGGACAGATCCTGTCAGCCGCTTTTCGATAGTCCTCCCATCCTTTGAGGGGAATCATGGTCCGCCAGGGACGGATGAAGACCTCCTGGGAGACATCGGGAATGAACCGGGCCTGGCCGGACAGGACGGGAAGAAAAAGGAGCGTGGGCTTTCCCAGAAGGCCCGCGAAAGTCTTGTGCCAGGAATCGGCGGCCACGACGAGATCGCTCCCCGCGATGAGGCCCATCTGGGCACGGAAGGAGTAGCTCCTCTTGTCCAGGCAACCCTCCCGGGCCGGATACAAGCCCCGTTCTCCCGGAGTTCCCAGCAGAACCGGCGTATATCCCCGGTCCCGCAGGTCCTCCAGCAGGTCATCCCAAAGGGCCGGGGGAATGATGTTCTGTTTTCCCTGGGGCATCCCCAGGATGCTTCCCCTCGGCGCCACCGCGGCCTGGCGCGGGCAAACCCTCTCTCCCTCGATGGCGGCCGCCCACCGGGGCCTCTCCACGACCCCGTAGGTCCGGAAGATGTCGATTCCCGGCCGCCACTCCTCCTGGTATTCCCCCGCCGGGGTCACCCCGGCACCCAGGCACTTCCCCTTCTTCTTCAAGAAGAAGATCACCCGGCGGAGAAGGCGGAGGGCATGGGCGTGCTCCGGCCGGGGAAGGAAGAAGACCCCCTTGAGGCGGGGA
>JALUZX010000130.1 GCA_027011425.1 Planctomycetota bacterium | reverse complement strand
CCCCTGCGCGCTTCCCAAGCTCGCACTGGCCCTGGAAGGAACGGCCTGGATCGCCGGGTCCACCCGGGCCTGGAGGAAGGGCGCCCACCTGCTCGCCCGGGGCCTGGAGAAGGCCCTCCGCCGGGCCGACGCCAGGGAAGTGACCCTTCTTGGGAGAGCCTGGCCCGTCGTGGCGGCCCGGCTCCTCTCCAGGTGAGGGAGGATGCTTCGGACTATCGGAGGACCAGGGAGCCCCGGTAGAGTTCCCCGTCCCGGGCGATCATGAAGGAATAGGTGCTTCCCCTGCGGCGCTCCAGGAGGGACTGGGCCAGTTTCCGGGCGCTGTAGACGTGGAACTCCCGGGGGCCGTAGAAGGGAACGGTTTGCTGGTAGGCCAGGAAGATGTCGCCCTTCTTCAGGCCCGCCTGGTCCGCCGGCCCTCCCGGGTAGACATGGGTGATCCTGGCGGCGGAGAGGGCGCGGACTGGGATGCCCGCCACGTCCTGGAGCTTGCGCGCCAGGCCGGCCTTCAGGGGAACCGTCTCGGCCTCCAGGCCCATGTGCTCGTAGAGGAACTTCTGGAGCCTGTCTCCCACCTTGAGGATGAAGCCCAGCCTCCGCCCGTCCCGGACGACCCGGACCGGGATTTGCTCCTTTCGGATATTGGTCATGAAGGCCCGGGTGAAATCCTTCTGGTCCCGGACGGTGCGCTGGCCCACGTCGAAGAAGACGTCCCCCTCCCTCAGGCCGGACCTCCAGGCGGGCCCTCCCCGGACGATGCTCGCCACCCTCAGGTGGCCGTTCTTTTCCTCCAGGGTCATCCCGAGCCAGTAGTTGCCCGCCTTGTCCAGGGTCAGGAGGTTGTCCAGGACACGCTTGACCGTATCCACCGGGATGGCGTAACCGATTCCCTGGGAGAACCTGCGGATGGCGTTGTTGATGCCGATGAGCTTGCCCGTAAGATTGACCAGCGCTCCGCCCGAATTGCCCGGGTTGATGGCCGCGTCGGTCTGGAGGAGGCCCTTGAAGACCCGGGTCCGGCCGTCGGGAGCGGGGATCTTGATGGTCCGGTTCTTGGCCGAGAGGACCCCCACGGTCACGGTGTGGTCCTGGCCGAAGGGATTGCCGATGGCGATCACCGTCTCGCCGATCATCAGGTCCGAGGAAGTCCCCATGGGGATGGGATGGAAGACCGTCCCCTTGGGGGCCAGGACCCGGAGGACGGCGATGTCGTGGTCCTTGTCGAAGGTCACGATCTCGGCCGGGTATTTTTTGTGGGGTTTGAAGAGCTTCACGTAGATCTTGGCGTCGGGGTCGTTTTCCAGGCCGAAGACCACGTGGTAATTGGTGACCACCAGGCCGTCCTTGTCGTAGATCACCCCCGAGCCCTGTCCCTGGGGGACCTCCTCGGTGAAGTCCCCGAACCAGGGGTTGGTTCCGTGGACGGTCAGGGCGCACTGGATACTGACAACCGAGTCGGAGACCTCCCGGACGGCCCGGACCACCGGAGTTTCCCTGACGGACTCCGGGATGGGGGTATGGTCCTCCTGGGCGGGGGCCGGCCCGGCCAGGAAGGCCAGGAAGACGAGGGCCGAGGCGGAAAGGCGGGTTTTCATGGCGAAGACTCCTTGGTCGTTGCGGTTTCGTTTCCTTCCGGGGCCCCGAACCGGGCCGTGCGTGGATTGATACGGGGGCGGAAGGCTCCCGGATAGTAACCCGGCGGGCCTTCCTTGGCCCGGACGCTTTGAAATCCGGGCCCTCCTTGGCCTAACATCTTCCTTGTCTCCGCCGGGGAGATCCCCTTCTCCGGCCGCTATTTCTCTTTTTGGACGGGCCCGTCCCGGCCCCTTCCCACAAGGAGCGTCCCATGATGCAGGAAGACCAGGTCTACCCCCCCAAGCCGCACATCGTCGAGAGGGCCCACATCTCCTCCATGGACGAATACCTGAGGCTCTACCGGCTCTCCCTGGACGACCCGGAGACCTTCTGGGGGCGCCAGGCCGAGCGGCTCACCTGGTTCCAGCCCTGGCACGCCGTGTTCGACCACGATTACCCCAACGTGGACTTCGGCTGGTACCTGGGAGGGCGGCTCAACGCCTGCTTCAACTGCGTGGACCGCCACCTGGGGGAGAGGGGGGACCAGGACGCCATCATCTGGGCCAAGGACGAACCCGGCGAATACGAGCACATCACCTACCGGCAACTCAAACACTCGGTGAGCCGTATTGCCAACGTCCTACGCAGTTTCGGCGTCAAGAAAGGGGACCGGGTCTGCCTCTACATGCCCATGATTCCCCACCTGGCCTACGCCATGCTGGCCTGCGCGCGGATCGGGGCGGTCCACTCGGTGGTCTTCGCCGGGTTCAGCGCCGAGTCCCTCAGGGAAAGGATCCTGGACGCAGGGGCCAAGGTGGTGATCACCGCCGACCAGGGGCTTAGGGGGGGGAAGACGATTCCCCTCAAGGAGACGGTGGACAGGGCCGTGGAGGGCCTGGACATGGTGCAGACCGTGCTGGTGGTCCAGCGGACCGGGGCGGACGTGCCCATGACGAATGGGCGGGACTACGTCCTGGACGAGGAGTGCAAGAAACAGAGGTCCACCTGCACCTACGAGTGGATGGGCTCGGAGTGCCCCCTCTTCATCCTCTACACCTCGGGGTCCACGGGAAAGCCCAAGGGAGTGCTTCATACCACGGGCGGATACATGACCTACGCCGCCATGACCCACGAGCTGGTCTTCGATTACCATGACGGAGATATCTTCTTCTGCGCCGCCGACATCGGGTGGATCACGGGGCACACCTACATCGTCTACGGGCCCCTGGCCAACGGGGCGACGACGGTGCTCTTCGAGTCCACCCCCCTCTATCCCGATCCGGGCCGCTACTGGAGGATCGTGGACGATCTCGGGGTGAACATCTTCTACACGGCCCCCACGGCCCTTCGGGCCCTCAACCGGGAAGGGGACGAGCACGTGAAGAAGTATTCCCGCAAGAGCCTCCGGGTGCTCGGGACCGTTGGGGAGCCCATCAATCCCGAGACCTGGCGGTGGTACCACGACGTGGTGGGGGAGGGGCGGTGCCCCATCGTGGACACCTGGTGGCAGACCGAGACGGGGGGCATCCTGATCACCCCCCTTCCCGGGGTGACGCCCCTGAAGCCCGGGTCCGCCACCCTGCCCTTCTTCGGGGTCAAGCCGGTGCTCGTGGACGACGAGGGGGACCGCCTGGACGGAGAGAACGTCTCGGGGAACCTCTGCATCGAGAGGACCTGGCCGGGCCAGGCCCGGACGGTCTATGGAGACCACGCCCGTTTCAAGGAGACCTACTTCACCCAGTTCCCGGGCCTGTATTTTACGGGCGACGGGTGCAGGAGGGACGAGGACGGCTACTACTGGATCACGGGAAGGGTGGACGACGTGATCAACGTGAGCGGCCACAGGCTGGGGACGGCCGAGGTGGAGAGCGCCCTGGTGGCCCACGAGGCCGTGGCCGAGGCGGCGGTCGTGGGCTTCCCCCACGAGATCAAGGGGCAGGGGATCTTCTGCTTCGTCGTCCTCAACCAGGAAGGGGCCTCGGAGAAGCCCGAGGAGATCGTGGGGGCCCTCAAACAGCAGGTGCGCCACGTGATCGGCCCCGTCGCCACGCCCGACGCCATCCTCATCACAAACGGACTTCCCAAGACCAGGAGCGGAAAGATCATGCGCAGGATCCTCCGGAAGATCGCCGCCGGCGAATACACGGACATGGGAAACATCACCACCCTCGCCGATCCCGGCGTCGTGGAGGAACTCATCCAGGCCCACAAAAAACTAAGCGCCAAAACC
>JALUZX010000129.1 GCA_027011425.1 Planctomycetota bacterium | reverse complement strand
CGAATACGACGGGACCTTCCAGCCCCGGACCGTCCATTTCGAAGGCCCAGGCATCGACGAGCACCTGGCCTACGCGAGGTGGGAAGAGCATAACGGGACGGGGTCCTGGCACCGCTACACCCTCGTCCAGGGAAACCTCGGGACGGTGATGAAGGTGCTGAACGAAAATGGGGACGTCGTGGAGCGTTACGAATACGACCCTTACGGCAGGCGATACGTCTATGACGGGAGCGGTGTACCGCTAAGCGAATCAAAAGTCAGCAACCCCTACGGCTTCACCGGCCGCCGCCACGACCCCGAGACCGGCCTCCTCTACTACCGCAACCGTTACTACTCCCCCGACATCGGGCGGTTCTTGACCTACGATCCCATCGGAATCTGGGGGGATGAAGGGGAACTTGGGAATGGTTTTACATATGTAATCTCAAACCCGTTTTTTGAAGGTGATCCTTTTGGTTTTGGCCCGCCCAAGCAACCACCAAGCATGACAGCGAGTGATTGGATTTATATAGGGGGAATAACTTTCGGTATTCTTGGAGCTTTTTTAACGGGTTTCCCAGAGGTTGGCGTAGCTCTTGCGGAAAGAATTGGGATTGCCGTCGGTAAAGAAACTGTACGCAGAATTGGGACTGGCCTCGTTATGGGAGGAGGTGCGGCTGTGGCATCGACTATGGGGCCTTTTAGAAAATTATGGGCAAATATTGTTTACTATGTGAAGAAGGCATGGAATGCGCCTCCCCCTTCCGAGCCTGAGTATAGTGATGAAGTAAAGGCAATGTTTATAATGACTGGTGGTGGATGATCAATTCTTATTTTGAATTTTAGCTTATCCCAAAATATATAATTTTGTTTTGGAGGAGCGTCATGTTTCTCTGGGAGAGGCGACGCTCCTCCAAATGGGGAATAAATATGTGGCTGTGAAGCATTGGTTTTTAGAGATGAAGGCTGGGTATTTGCGAGGTTAAGTTCTAGGTGGAAAGATATCCTTTTTGGTTTTTTTGGGGACAATATAACAGACAGAATGAAAAGGAAAAATGCTAATAAATTAATTGTCTGGGTCTCCTTTTCGGTGACAACGCTTTTTTTAACCGCTTCAATTATTGCTGTCTTGGTTCATGCGAGAGGGGTGGTTGGTAATCTTTTAAGGTGGAGTGTTGTCCTTTATCCTGGTTTACTGTTGCCAACCATCTGGGTGCAATGCGAAAAATTCAGAAAGGCTAGGAAAAAGACCTTTCTCTTTCTCTCTCTTGGGGTTTCTCTTTTTACGGCCTTTAATGCCCTGGTAATTATCTTGTCAAAACAGGATACCATGGGTCCCTTCCTTTTTGTGGTTTGGATTTTCTTTCTACCATTGATATTAATTTGGGGTAAACGGCCGGTCTGACCCGCCTTTTCCCCGGCCCCCGGTGGGCCCAACCTTATTGGCAGAGGCGGGAGTCGCCTCCTAGGCCAAGGTTGTAAAAGATGAGGCCTGTTATAGAGCCCGCAGAATTCGGGGAAAAAAGGGGGAGGCCGTGGATTGCCCGGTGTACGATTTTTCCGCCCACACAAGGATCCGGGGGAAGTTCAAGCGGGTGGAGCCCCGTCCCGTGGTGGTGGTGGAAGGGATCTTCCTCGGTTGGGCCCGGGGGATCCGGGATCTCTTGGATCTTCTGGTCTACGTGGACGCCCCGGAGGAGGTCCGCCTGGCTCGAAGGATCGAGAGGGACGAAGTGCACCGGGGCCGCACCAGGGAATCGGTGGAGCGCCAGTGGCGGGAGCAGGTGGCCCCGGCGGGGCGGGCCTTCGTGGAGCCCTACAAGGAGGACGCCGGCCTCGTCCTGGACGGGACCGCCGGAGTCGAGGCCTGCCTGAAAAGCCTCCTGGAGCGGGTAAAAGCCCTCCTGGTTTGACCCGCCCGTGATCCTGGCCGTGCGACCCGGCCGGGCCGGTTTCGAGGAAACCTTTCCTTCTGAGAAGGATAGATTTTCACGAATCTGTCCTTCCAGGAAGGAAAGATTGTGCTAAACTTTCCTCCATGGAAGGACAGCTTAGATCCATTCTCAGGCAAAAGATCCTGGATTTCGAGGCCTCCCCCCTCCCTGCTTTCACCCGGCGGGACGTCCATGTGCCCTCGATCCCCAACAAGGCCATCGCCGTGATCGGGATGCGCCGGGCCGGGAAGACCACCTTTCTCTGGCAGGTGCTTTCCGACCGCCTGGCGGAAGGCGTCCCCAGGGAAGGGGCACTTTATTTCAATTTCGACGACGAGCGCCTTGTCGACATGAAAGCCCGGGACCTTTCCGGACTCCTGGAAGAATACTATACCCTCCACCCGGAATGGCGACACGGCAGGCGCCCCCTTTTCCTTTTCGACGAAATCCAGGTCGTGAAAGGGTGGGAAGGGTTCGCCAGGAGAATCCTGGACACCGAAGACGTGGACCTCTTCGTTTCCGGTTCTTCGGCCAAGATGGTATCCCGGGAAATCGCGACCAGCATGCGCGGAAGGGCCATGGAAGCCCTGGTGTATCCTTTCAGTTTTCGTGAGTTTTTACGGCACCACGGAAAGGAGGTCCGGTCTCCGGGCCGGGTGGACAAGCCGGAACTGTCCCGCCTTCGCAGGGACCTGGAGACATACCTTGTCGTGGGAGGGTTCCCGGAGGCGCAAAAGGCCCTCGAGCGCGACAGGTGGGAACTCCTCCGGGGTTACGTGGACCTGGTGCTCTTGAGAGATGTGATCGAAAGGCATTCCATTTCCAGGCCGGCCGCTTTGAGGCAGATGACCAGGCATCTCCTGGCCACCCCGGCAGGGCTTTTCAGCGTGAACCGCTTGTACAACGATTTCAAGTCCCGCGGACTTCGGGTCTCCAAGGATACGCTGTACGAGAACTTCGATCACCTGGAAGACGCCTTTCTGGTCCAAGGTATCTGGCTTGCAACTGATTCGGAACGGCGGCGCATGTCCAACCCCAGGAAGGTCTATCCCGTCGATCCCGGGCTGATACCTGTTTTTCACAGGACCGGCCGTTTTCAGCCCTCCAAGGCCTTGGAGACGGCGGTATGTGTGGATTTGCTCCGGCGGGGCGCCGAGATCGCCTACGTGCGCACTACCGAGGGCTTCGAAGTGGATTTCCTGGCCCGCTGGCCGGGAGGAGACCATGAGCTGATCCAGGTCTGCGCCCTGGCTGAGGAGGAGAATACCCAGGAGAGGGAGACGAGGGCCCTCCTGGCGGCACGGGGGGAATTCCCCGAAGCCGGCCTCACCCTGGTGACCATGGCCCCAGAATCCTTCATGGACGTCCCGGAAGAAATCAAGGTGAAGGAAGCGGGCCCCTGGCTCTTGCGGGAGGACCTTTCGCGGTAGTGAAAGGGTCCCAGCCCGGATGATTCCCGAAGGTCCTGCTACAAATCCGGATCAACTGGGTTCAAACGGCACCTTCTTTTGGGTGGTTCAGAAACCCAGGATCTTCCCTCCCTTGACGTTGGTGAAGCGGAAGGTGGTCCGGCCCCCTTTCCTTCCCTCCACCAGCCCCTGGAAGTAGAGGCTCCAACCGGCGAGCACGGGGTCCCGTGGAACCTGGAGATCCATGGTGACGCGGGCCGTGGAGGGGTCGGTGGAGAGGAGGGGGAGCCCTACGAGCGTAAAGGGATCGAGGCCGAAGGTTCCGAAGGGTGGGATGGGGATCCTCGTCCTGGCGAGAGAAACCAGGGGCAGGACGGCCAGCCGGGTTTTCCCGGCGGAAAGCCGTGAATGGAAATCCACGGAAAGAGGGAATCCCAACCTGGGGACGCGGCTGAAATCCACCTGGCGGGTGAGGTTCCAGTAG
>JALUZX010000128.1 GCA_027011425.1 Planctomycetota bacterium | reverse complement strand
GGGGCGGCCAGTTCCTCCTGGGAGGCGAGCCAGCCGAGAAAACTGGCCAGTTCGTCCAGGGAACCATACCCTCGGATCCGGAGAGAGTCCTTGGGCGCGCGGCTTCCATCGGGAAGCGAGGTCTCTCCCTGGTCACCGCCCCCGGTGTAGATCTTCATGCGGCCTACTCCATCGGGCGATAGATGAGGAGTCAAGACTCGCCGCAAGGAGACGGGATGGAACTGGGCTTTCCCCATCTGGTCCTTCTCTTGTTCATGGCCCTCACCTTCCTGGGCGGGTTGGTGTGGGGGCCGGAGAAGGTGATCCCCAGGGCCTTCGTGCTGGCCCTCTTCCTCCTGCCTCCCGGGGTCACCCTTTCCATCCCCGGCCCGATTCCCGCCTTGGACAAGATGGGAGCCGTCTCCTTTCCGGCCCTGCTTCTCCTGCTGGTGAGCGGAAAGCAGGTGGTTCGGCTGCGGTGGAACCTGTGCGACACCCTGGGAGCGCTCTTCGTGCTCTCTCTCGTGTTCGCCAGCTTGGCCGCGGGAAAAGGCGCCTACGCCACGGGAAGCCGGCTCATCTCCATCCTGGTCCAGTTTTTCGTCCCCTACCTGGCGGGCCGGGTCTGGCTGGGCGAGGAGGAAGACCTGGAAGATTGGCTGCCCTTCTTTTTCGCCTTGGCTGCCTTCTACATCCTTCCCATGGCGGCCGAGTTCTTTCGCGGCCCCTTCCTGGCCCATGTGGTCTACGGGCTTCCCCAGGGGCCCACGCCGGGGAGGTTCGGTTTCTTCCGACCCCGGGTCTTTTTCTATACGCCTCTCTTTTTGGGTGCGGTCATGACCTTGGTATTCGGGTTGAGCCTGGCCTGGAGGGCGAAACTCAGGGAGACAGGGGAGGACGAGACTTCCTGGCTTCCTCTACAAATCCCCCTTTTCTTCCTGGCGGTCCTCATGTCCTTGAGCAGGGGGCCCGTCCTGGGAATGGTCATCATGCTGGGCTTTTTCTACCTTTTCAGGGAAAGGGCCTGGATTCCCTCCAGTCTCCTCGGCCTGGCGGGGGTGGTTCTCTTTCTATGGATGGTCCTGGGGGGAAACGGCTGGAGAGTCTCTTCGTTTCTCGGCCTCCAGGGAGGGGATCTTTCCCAGTCCCTGGCCTACCGGTTCCTGGAGGTGGACACCTATTCGCCCTTCGTCCGCCGGGCCCTCTGGTTGGGCTGGGGAAACCCGATCCCGCGGGACGCCTGGGTTCCCATCATCGACGGGACCCTTCTCCTGGTGGTCATGGAAGGAGGCCTTGTCGCCATGGGCCTTTACGTTGCTTGGATTGTCTCCATGATCAAGAGGTCCGTGTCTCTCGAGGGCGATCCTTTCGCCCTCCGGCCCCTTCTCGGAGGGATGCTCGCCGCCCAGACGGGGTGGTTGCTCTTTTCCGCGTGGGGGGACGCCTTCATCACCCCCTTCCACCTCTTTCTGGCCGGGGCTCTCGTGTCACGGGAGACCGGGTTCTTTTACCGGGAAGACGCCTTCCCGGGTGAGGATGAGGTCAGAACAGGGCCCTGAGCGGCCCGGGAAGGGAGTGGACCACGTCGTTCATGACGATTCCGGCCAGGGGTTTCTCCAGGTGCCGGATGGTCTTGATGGACTGGCTGATCGTCTCGAGGTGGGTCTTCCTGGCGCGGACCACAAGGACGGCTGCGTCCACTCCTTTCAGGAGATAATGGGCCTCGGCGGCCAGCCCCAGCGGGGGGCAGTCCAGGATGACCGCGTCGTAGAGTTCCCCGAGCCGGTCCAGGACCTTCTTCAGTTTATCCCCCGGAGGATATCCGCCTTGTGCATCCTCCCTTCCGGCGGGCAGGACGCTGAGTCCCCTGGGATCCAGGAGGTGGACCGTCTCCTCCACCTGGACGTCGCCTTCAAGGACCTCCCGGAAACCCGGGCCTTTCTTGAGGCGCGGGAGGAGTCTTCCCAGGACCGGCTTGCGCAGGTTGGCTTCCACAAGACAGGCCGTCTTCTGAAGGCCGTAGACCAGGTAGCGGGTCAAGGCGATGGCCGTGGTGGTCGACCCTTCCTTCGACGTGGAAGAGACGATCCCCACTTTATCCCAGGATGTCCCCGTCTTCTCGGAGAGGGTGACGATATGGGCCCATAGCTGGGCCATCTCGTCCTGGAGGACCGTGTCCACCTGCGACTTTCCCGGCTCCAGGAGAAGGATCTTTTCCGGTTTCATGGTTCTTAGTCCCACCCCAGGTTTCTGGCCCGAATGAACCTTCGGATCGATCCCTTTCGCAGTCTGGGAATGGAGGCCGGCACTTCCACTCCCAGAAGAGCGGTGATCTGGGCGCCCCGGTTCACCTTGGTGGAGACCCTGAAGAGGATCATGACGAGGGGGCACAGGAAGATCAGAACTCCCAGGAATCCGGCAAGGATATACTTTCCCCGGATGGGCCCTTCTTTTTGGGGCTCGAAGGAAGGGGTTTCGATCACCTTCAAGTTGGAAAGACCCAGGGCGTCCAGCTGCCGGGAGATCCGGAAGTTCTTCACCCTCTGCTGGAGGACGGTCCTCTGCTCCTGGGCCCTGGCCAGGCGGGCATTGAGGTCCCTCCAGACAGGCTCCAGGCGGGTCAATTTCTTGATCTTGTCCTGGAGGGCCTTCTTTTCCCTTTCCATGGCGGGAAGAGATGCCTGGAGACTCTGCAATTCCAGGGTCACCTCCAGGAGCCTGGTCCTTCGGGTTTCGTAGTCGGGGTTGGGGATGTTCTGGGTGGTCTTGGTGAGGATCGGCCCCTTGGCCAGGAGAGCCTGTTTCTTCTTCTCCAGGAAGGCCAGCTCCTTCTCCAGCTCCAGGATGCGGGGATTGGTCTTGGAAGCGCTGACGATTCTCTCTTTTTGGAGCTGGATCTGGATCTTGAGGATCTCCCCTTCCAGGAGCTGAAGACCCGGGTCCGGCGCCGCCGTGATCTGGGAGTCGGCCTTGAGGAAAGGGGGGAACTGCCGGATGTTCTCCTGCAAGGTCTTCCGTGTCTCCTCCAAGGAGGCGATCCGGAGGCGGGCCTGGCGGATCTGTTCGTCGAGCTTGGCGAATTCCTCCTGGACCCGGGCCAATTCGGAAGGGACGTTGGTGGTCTTGTATTTCTCGAGGAAATTGCGGTAGGCCTGGTTGGCCTGGTTGTATTCCTTCTCGGCCTTTTCCACCTCCCTCTGGAGGAAGCTCTCGTCTCCCTTGGAGGACTGGCACTCGATGTAGAACCGAAGCCCTTCCTCCAGGTAGGCCTGGAGGATCTTCTGGGAGCGGGCCGGGTGATTGGACCTGTATTCCACCCGGATGGAGGGAGACTGGGTGGCCCAGTAGATCTTCAAAGAAGCACGGAAGGCACGCACGGCCACGGGGCGCGAAGGGGGGGTGTCCCCATGGGTTCCAAGAATCATGGCCCGCTGCAGTTTGTGGAGGAGGAGGGAGAAGAGACCGTGGAGGCCCTGGAGGTTCTCTTCTTCCCGGGCAGAAGGAAGGGAGGGTTTCAGAATCTCCCAAGGGCCCACCCGGTTCACCACTCTCTCGGCCAGGTCCCGGCTGGAAAGGATGGCGATCGCTTCCTGGGTGGGGGTGAAATTGGCCTGGCCCGCCCGCAACCCCAGCACCTGGGTGACGTCCACCCGGCCCCGGGGGGCGGTGACCATGAGCTGGGCCCGGGAGACGAAGATGTTCGGTTTGGCCGCCACGTAGAGGGCCATGAAAAGGGCCCCAAGGAAACTGGCGCCCAAGAGAACCCACCGCCATTTCCAGATCTCCTCCACGTAGTCCACGAGCCTTCGGGTGGAGGCGAGATCCCTGGG
>JALUZX010000127.1 GCA_027011425.1 Planctomycetota bacterium | reverse complement strand
GGAGGGAAGGGACGGCCCGGAGGGCGGGCCTGGGCCCCTTGGGGGTGATCGGGAAGACCGGAACTCCCCAGCTCGTGCGCGGTCCCAGGGGAAGGAACCTGGCCTGGTTCTGCGGAATCTTCCCCGGTGACCGTCCGCTCTACAGCATCGCCGTGATGGTGCCCGGCGTTCCCCACGGGTTCCACGGGGGAAGCGTGGCCGCCCCGGTGGTCCGGGCCTTCCTGGAAGACCCGGGGACCCGTTCCCTCCCGGAAAGGAAAGGAGGGGGGCGGTGAAGCTCAAGGAGGACCTGAAGGAACTGGACTGGCACGTCCTTCTGCTGGCCTATCTCCTGGTGGGATTCGGCGTCCTCTTCATCCACTCCGCCACCCAGGCGGGGAGCGAGTTCGCCGGACAGGCGGAGCGGCAAGGTCTCTTTCTCCTGCCTGCCACCCTGGTGCTGGCGTTCTTTCTCCTGGTTCCCTATACGCGGTTCGAGAGACTTTCCTTCCGGATCTACGGGGCCTGCCTCTTTCTGCTCCTGCTCCTGCCCTTCGCCGGGGTCTCCCTGAACAACGCGCGCCGCTGGCTTTCGGTAGGAGGAATTCTCTTCCAGCCCAGCGAATTCATGAAGCTCGGGCTCGTCTTCGCCCTGGCCCGGTGGTTCCGGCCCCGGTCCTCACCCGACCAGTGGCAGGGCCTGGTGATTCCGGGTCTCATCACCCTGGCGCCCATGATCCTCATCGTAAAGGAACCGGATCTCTCCTCCGCCCTGGTCCTGGTGCCCGTTCTTTTCGGGGTTTGCTACGCCGCGGGAGCCAAGGGGAGGTGGCTCTCGGCCGTTTTGCTCATCGGACTCCTTCTCTTCGGGGTTCTCTACGCCACGGGAAGCCTCAAGTCCTACCAGGTGGACCGGATCCAGGCCTGGTGGAGCCAGACGGACATGCCCAAGGAAATGAGGCTCGGCGCGGGATATCACCTGCGCCAATCCCTGATCGCCATCGGGTCGGGGGGGATCCGGGGGGAAGGCTACATGCAGGGCCTTCAGAACGTATACGATTTCCTGCCCTATCGGTCCACGGACTTCATCTTTTCCGTGATCGCCGAGGAGACGGGGTTTGTCGGGAGCGTGTTCTTTCTCTTCCTCTACGGGCTCTTCGTGTTTCTTCTTTTGGGAATCGCGGCTAGGACCCGGGAGAGGTTCGGGAGGCTCCTTTCCACGGGGGTCGCCTTGCTCTTCGCCACGGAACTCTTCGTGCACGTGGCGGTCTGTTCGGGGGTGATGCCTCCCACGGGGCTCACACTGCCTTTCATCTCCTACGGGCGGTCCTCCCTGGTCACCCATTTTGCGGCCCTGGGGCTCGTGCTGAACGTGGGGATGCGAAGGGTCCGGGTCCTTACGCCAGAGGCGTATTGAGAAAAAGTGGAGGGACCCCTTCGGGACAGGGGGAAAGGGAGGTGGTACGCCCGGCGCGATTCGAACGCGCGACCTTCGGCTCCGGAGGCCGACGCTCTATCCAGCTGAGCTACGGGCGCCCGAACAAGGCGGGAACTCTATCGCCCGGTCCCGGAGGAAGTCAAGGCGGGGAGAAGGAGGTGTTTCTTTTCGAGAACCTCCTTTCCCCCCCAGGGAGGGGGGGGTTGCCCCCGGCGGCCTGGGGCCCCATACTTCTTTGGTTGGTGGCCGGTTACCTGGCGCCCGTGGGAGGGTAGAAAGCTACCAGCCTGGGGTCCTCGAAGGGCTCATGGGACCTTTCCCAAGGAGTGTGTATGCTTGGTAAGAGGTTGGCCTGTCTCCTTGCTCTGGCGGGAGCTTCCGGCCTATGGCTCGGGTTTGGGCCTGGGCCTGCATCCACCTCTTCCCCTGGAATCCTGGCCGACGAGGTCTCCCACCTGAAGGATTCCGACCATGACGGGCTTCCGGACCTCCTGGAAATGGTCTGGATGAGCGACCCCCACAAGAAGGACACCGATGGGGACAAGGTAGGGGACCTGGAAGAATTCCTGGGGTTCTCCCTGCCCTGGAACGCCGCCTCCAGGCCGGCGAAAAAGGGGAACGTCCTTCGTCTGGGCGTGACCTACCAGCTCGCCCAGGAGGGCCTGGTGAAGACCCAAGTCTTCTGGCTTCACTTGGCCTTCAAGATCGCCTCGGGGAAACTTTCCGATTTCCACGCCTTGAGCCTTTTTGCCAGGGCCGAGGGCGTGCAGGTGCCCTTGAACCGGTTCCTCCGGGACGTGAGAAATGGACTTACCACGGTGAAGCTCCCGGATGGATCCCTGGCCGGTGTCCTCTCCGTTCGAGTCTCCCTGGGCCCTGGGAAGGACGTGCAGGTTCCGTTCCAGTTCATGGCGGGCGGTCTCCTGGGCCGGAAGGCCTGCTTCTCTTCGGCCTTCGTCTTCCCCGAAGGGCATACCTACGTCCAGCTTCTCCCCGTTTTTCCCGGGATCTGCGTGTTCGCCGCCCTGGACCCCATGACCACAGAGACCCAGTTGTGGGCTTCCAACCAGGTGTGCACCACCACATTGGAAGTTGTGGGGGTGGTGGGGAACGAGTTGATCCTGGAGGTGAAAGACGCCAAGTGCCAGCCCTTCCCGGCCGTACGGTGCCTCCCCTCCTGCCCTCAGCGTAAAGGCCAGGTCATCACGGCTCCCGACGGGTGGAGTCTCCTTTTGGGGAATTGATTTTCCCCACCCTTTGCGGGAACAATCCTTCCGGGCAGGGGTAAGCCCTCTTTTCCCCTTTTTTGCCTCGCTTGGCACCGAGGGAGCACGTGACCATCGAAGACCCGGATCGAGACCTCGTGAAGGCCTGCCAGGACCCTGGGTCGGACGCCTTCGAGCCGGCCTTTTCGGCCCTCTACGAGAAATACCGGGACCGGGTCTACAACATCGCGTGGAGGGTGACTGGCGATCCGGTGGAGGCCATGGACGTCTGTCAGGAGACCTTCACCGTGTTGCTCAGGAAGATCTCTTCCTTCCACTTCGATTCCAAGTTTTCCAGCTGGCTCTACAGGATCGTGGTGAACTCTTCCATCGACAGCAGAAGGAGATCCGGGAGCCGGAAGAAGCGGGAAGTGGAGTTTCCGCGTTTTTCCGAGGAGGACCGGCCTTTCTCCCTGGAAGACCCTGAGGCCCGAGCCCCCCTGGAAGGGGTGGTGCAGAAAGAGCGGGAAAAGTTTGTGCACCAGGCCATTCAGAAGTTGAGTCCAAAGCTCCGGGCCGTGGTCGTGCTTAGGTACATGCAAGGTCTTTCTTATGAAGAAGTTGCGACCATTCTCCAGGTTTCCATAGGCACGGTGAAATCCCGTCTCGCCCGGGCCCATTTGGCTTTGAACCGCCATTTGGCTCCCCTCCTGAAGGCGGAAGAACAAAGAAGAGAGAAACCTGGAGAATTTGAAGGGAACCTGGATAGACCGGAGTGAGTCTATTGATTAGTTACTCCTTCCAGGGGCCTCCCTCTATGGGGGGTGTCCCGGGATCTTCATAATTCATTTTCATCCAGTCCGACATCGAATCTCCATGACCTCCTCTCTTTGCAAGCGGTTGGCGCGCCAGCTTGGGGCTCTTGCGGATCGGGCCCTGGAGCCGGAGGAACTGCGTCTTTTGGAAGGGCATGCCGCCCAGTGCCCCCGGTGCGGCGCCCTCCTGGACCGTTCCAGGCGTATCGCTTCCATGGTGGCGGACCTTCCGCCGCGCCCCGCGCCGGAGGGGATTCTCGAGGGGGTCTGGGAGAGGATCCTGGAAGAGGAAGAACCCCGCCTGGCGCCCCTTTTGGCCAAGAGCTTGCGGCCCGTCTCCCTGGGGGAAGAGGCGGCCTGGGAGCCCGATGT
>JALUZX010000126.1 GCA_027011425.1 Planctomycetota bacterium | reverse complement strand
GCCGTCCGGAGGGCCCGGGCGCCGGTCCCGCCGCTTTCGGTTTTCCAGGCCAGGGCGAAGAAGGTGTCGGGCAGGGATGCCTGGGTCATGTTGCCGGCGATCTGCCAGACCGCCCGGACGGCCCGGCCGTCCACCTGGACGCATCCCCCCCCGATGCCGCCCAGGGGAAAGCGGATCGCTTGAAGGGATTCGCCCCGGTAGACCTTTTGTTTCCCCCGCGCGAAGAGGACGGCCGGGTCCATGAGTTCCCGGAGACGTTTCTTTGCTTTCTCGGCCCGGGCCTTCCGCTCCGCTTCCTTGCGCGCCAGGTAATCTTTGAGGGTGAGGCGCTTCTTGACTTTTCCGGCGTCCATGTGCCGGGCGATCTCCCCGGGCGGGAGGATCCTGTCGTAGAAGGCGATCTCGTCCAGGGCGCCCCGGAACCGTTCCTTGCCCATGGGGTCGGCGGCGCCGAAGAGGATCGGGTAACCTTTTCCGCCGATCCGGATGCGCGCGCGGCCTTGTCCCTCGGTGCAGGGGAGACCGTCCAGGTAGAAGCGGGTCTCCCCGGGCGTCATGGTGACGGCCAGGAAATACCATTCGCCCCGCCGGAGGGGGCCGAGGGGTGGGTAGAAAAGAGCCAGGCGCCTTCCGTTCCAGAGCATGAGGCAGGAGTAGTCCGAGGCCACGTGGATGCTGAACCTGGTTCCGGCGTGGTCCGCCCGCTGGGCGACAAGAGCCGGGTTGCCCCTCAGTCCGGGCTGGAAGGCGGGTTTGAACCAGAGTTCCACCGAAGTTTCGGGAAACTCCAGGTCCGGCGAAGGGGGCGCCTGGACGAAACGCTTGCCGTCCAGGGAGAGGGCCTTCCCGCCCCCGGCTCCCGGGACGAAGGCGGCGGGGCCGTGGACGCTCTTCCCCGAGTGTTTTCCAAGGGCGTCCTCCAGGTTTCCCTCGAAGCGCCAGAGGGCCTTGGCCTCCTGGGCGGAGAGGAGGGGCGGGGACAGGGAGAGGGCCAGGATCGCGGTGAGCGCGGCTGGTTTCATGGTCACCTGCCTTGAGCGAACTTTCTGAGAAGCGCGTACGCGGGACGGTGCCTGCCGAGGGGGGTGATCACTCCCAGGTCCTCCGTGTAGTCCGCCAGGGAGTGGACCGCCACGGACCGGATGGCCCCGATGTCCGCCGCCCAAGAGAGGATCCTCGCAAGGGTCATGACCTGGGCCTTTTCGCCGCCCACGGGGACGGGAGAGGTCCCGGCCCGGAGGAGAGCGAAGGGCTTGGCCCCGGCCGTGAGGGTGATCCAGTCCCGGGCGAGCTGGAGGCGGGCCTCCAGGCTTCGTTTGCCGTCCAGGGGAGTCAGGTAGGGGACGATGGAGAGCCCCACCTCGTCCAGGGGGAAATCGGGGGCGGCGATTCTCTGGAGGAGGTTGCGGGTGTCGGGGTATGGGCTTCCAAGGCAGACGGTGAGACGGATCTTTGGGAAGGCGGTCCGGATGGGCCTGGCCGTGGCCCGCACCGCCTGGGCCCACTGGTCCGGGTGGGGCTTGGAGGCCAGGAACTCGGCTCCCAGGAGAACGGGCTCCCACCAGAGGACCAGGGTGTCGGGGGAAAGCTCTTCGGCCAGCTTCCAGTGGAAGGGCTCCATTTGCTTCACCAGGGCATCCAGGGGTTCCCTGGCGGCGAGCCACTCCCCGGCGGGAAAGGCGGCCAGGATGACCTTGAGGCCTTTTTTACGGGCCCAGGCGACTTCCTCCTCGAGGCGGGCCCAGGCCTTCTCGTCCTTGCCCAGTTCAGCGCCGGCCGTGAGCAGGACTCCTCCCGCGCCCAGTTCTTCCAGGGCGGCCCGGTCGCGTTTGCGGTGAACAAGAAAGCTTTTGCCCCAGAGGGTGGGACCGTGGCGCATGTAGAACACCTGGTCGGATCTCTTGAGGGGAGGTTTCCCGGAGACGGACGGGGCCCTGTAGGATGCGGCGATGGTCCAGGCGCCGGGCATGAAGGATGCCCAGAGAATGAGAAGGGCCGTGGCGGGAAGGGCGGAGCCCAGGAGCACCATGTTGCCTACGGGGCCGCGCCAATTTCTCAAGGGGGGGAGCAAGAGGGGGATATGGACAAGGACGGGGAGGTAGACCGCGTCGGGGTGGCCCACCGTGGCCTGGAGCACGGCGTAGCCCACGGAGACCGCCTCGGCATGGACGCCCAGGTCCAGGCCGATGGTGTTTTCCAGGAGGCGGAGGAGCCAGACCACCCCGAGGAGGATGTCCAGGGCGAAGACGGGGGTGGCCATCAGGCGGGCCGGCCAGGGGGATTCGTGGAGGGAATGGAACTGGAGCCAGGCGGCGAGCAGGCAGAGGATCGGAAAGAGGAACCCCAGGGGGGCGGCCCAGCCGAACCTCTCCAGGATGGAGGCTCCGGCGCAGAAGGCGGCGGGGACCATGAGAAAAGCCACGGTGAGAAAGAGAAGAGGGACCCGCCGGGCGAGTTCCTTCCGGTTGAAGAGAGCCGCCGCCAGGGAAGCCGCCGCGAAGACCAGGGCAAGCAAGGTCCAGGCGGCGAACAGAACTCCTTCGGTCTGGGAAAACACGGGCGTATCCTACCCGGGCCGGCGGCGGACGCGCCAGCCCGATCCTGGCGCCTTTTTTGGGGAACCCGGCTTGGCCTGTTTTCGGCTCGATCCCGGCGCGCCCGTTGAAACAGGGCATGGATTTCTTTGGGAGGGTCCTTCAAGGGGAGTTGGGTCTTGAGCCGGGGTTCGGGGTCCTTCCTTTGCCAAAAAAAGGAGGGAGGATCAAAACCTGTCGGGCCGGAAGAGGGTGGCCCAGGGTTTCCGGCTCCGGCCGGAAAGGACCTGCTCGGCCAGGGCTTTGGCCAACCCGGGAGCCAGGGAGAGACCGTAACCGTTGAACCCGGCCAGGACGAAGAGCCCTCCCTTTCCGGGGACCATTCCGCAGAGGGGGAGACCGTCGGGAGTGCCGCAGAGGATGCCCGTCCAGGCCCTTTCCGCCGGCACTCCGGCCGCCCCGGGGATGTGCCGGGCGATCCAGTCGAGGAGGTTCCGGTGGATCGCCGGGTGGATCGCGCCGTCGTCCTCCACTCCCACCTCCTCGCCGGGAACGGTCCAGCGCATCCCTCCCGCCACGAGCCTTTCCCCGTGTCTTCGGAAATACTCGTAACAGAAATGACTGCTCATGGGGGCCTCGGGCAGCCCTTGGAGGACTTCTTTTCCCAGGGGCGCCGTGGCCAGGGCCTGGGCGCGAAAGGGGTAGAGAACCCGGCCGGCGTAACCCGTCGGATCGAGCCGGGCCGTGGCGGAGGAGGCGGCCAGGACCACCACCTGGGCCTGGAGTTCCCCTTCTTCTCCGGTGTCTTTCCTCCACCGGAGGAGAAATCCCTCGTTCCCCTCCTCCAGGGCCGGGCATTCCGTGGCGGCGAAGATCCGGGCCCCGGCACGCCGGGCTTCCTCCGCCAGGGCTTCCGCCAGGCCCAAGGGATCCACCACGCCTTCCCCGGGACGGAAAAGACCGCCGTAAAATCCCGAAAGGGCGGGAAGAGCTTCTTCTACTTCCTTCTTCGATGCGAAGCGGGCCTCCTCCCCCCGGGAGGCGAGCCAGGCGGCGCTCTCCTGGAGTTCGCCCGCTTCCGAGGGGGTTTCCGCGAGCCGCCACCCCCCGGAGGCCTTCCAGCCGGTGGTCTTCGCCGGAAGGTCCGCCACGGCCCGGCGGTTTTCTTCCATGGCGGCGAAGAGAAGGGAAGCCCTCTCTTCCCCGAGCTGGCCCACGAGCCTGGAGGGGTGTTCCCCCGTGGCCAGGAGGACCTGGCCGTCCGAGCGCCCCGTGG
>JALUZX010000125.1 GCA_027011425.1 Planctomycetota bacterium | reverse complement strand
AGAGGTCTCCCGACCCGAACAGGGGCGCCCGCCCCTGGAGGGATTCCCGGCAAGCCCGGACGACTCCCCAATCGGCCCGGCCTGCGTATCCCTGCTCCCGGGTCCGGCCGTGAACAGTCACGGCCGCCGCCCCCGCTTCCACCAGCAAAGGCGCCAGGTCCGGAGCCACCAGGCGGTCCTCGTCCCAGCCCGCGCGGAGCTTCACCGTCACGGGAAGGTCCACGGCCCCGGCCACGGCGGCGGTGATCTCCCGGGCCCTCCCTGGATCCTTCAGGAGGGCCGCCCCGGCGCCTGTGCGGGTCACCTTGGGAACGGGACAACCCATGTTGATGTCCACCACGTGGAAACCCGCTTCCTGGACGATCCGGGCCGCCCTGGCCAGAAGGTCCGGGTCCGCACCGAAGAGCTGGGCTCCCACCGGGTCCTCTCCGGGGAGCTTCTCCAGGAGAGCGCGGGTGGCCTGGTTCCCGTGCAGGAGTCCGGAGGCTGAGATCATCTCCGTGAAGGTGAGGGAGGCTCCCAGCCGGCGGCAAAGGCGCCGAAAGGGAGGGATGGTGTAGCCCGCCAGGGGAGCCAGAACGAGGGGACCCTCCAGCAGGAGCCTTCCCAGCCGAAAATTTCCCGGGGGCAAACTTTCTCCAACATTCATGGAAACCACTACTATAAAGGAATGATGAAAAGAAAACGGACGAGTCGGGTCATCCTTGCCGGGGCGCTTTCCCTTTTCCTTCCTCTCTCCTCCTGTGGAGGGGGGGGAGAGAAGGGAAAGGCCTCCTCTTCACCGGGCAAGGAAACGAAAAAGGGAGCCTCCTGGGAAGCCTTGCTCCATTCCTACCCGGAGCACCTGGCCTGGAGGAAGAAACACTTCCTGGAGCCCTACCAGTTCGGCCGGTCCCAGATCCTGGAGAGACTCATCCAGAAACTCTCCGGCGCAACCACCAAGGCCTGTTTCGAGAACATCCGCTCCCTCTTCGGGAGGATCCCCCCCGACGAGACCGTGCCCCTCCTGAAGGACGCGATCCTCCGCCTCATCAAGGGGGACCCGGCGAGCCGGACCATTCTCCAGAACACCTGCGAAGCCGCGGGTTTCACCCAGGATCCAAGGCTCGTGCCGGTGCTCATGGAAGCGGCCGTGACCCGGTCCCCCATGTCCGCCTCGGGCATCCACGCCGGTGTCCAGAGGGCGGCCCTGGAAGCCCTGGGAGCTTGCGCCCGCCCCGCCCAGGCGCCCCTCCTGTGGGACTGGTTCTTCGACCGGAAAGGCCCGGCAGGGCTGAACATGATGGGACGAGCCCTCCTGCTTCGGTCCCTGGTACGGATCCAAGGCCCCGGAGCTGCTCCGAATTTGGGGAAGATCCTGGCCGATTCTCACCTGCGCCACTACCTCCAGGCCATCGTCCTGGAGCAGTCCCAGAAGCTCTGCGAACAAGGCTATGCCGCCCAGGTCGCCCCTGTGCTCGCACCCTTCTTCCAGGAATTCCAGGGCATGGACCGCTTCATGGTGGCGGCCATGCTCCACCAGGGGGGCATCCTCCAGGGAACGGAGGTCCTCCGCCAAACCCTGGCCAAAGCCAAAGGCCCCGCCCAGGGAGGGCTCAGGGCCCAGATGGTCCTGGCCCTGGGAAAGGGACCGGGCCCGCACTGGGTCCAGGAGGTCCTGGCCTATTCCACCGATCCCGATGGGGGGGTCCGCCTGGCCGTGGTGGAAGCCATCAAGGACAAAAAGAGCCCGGCTGTGGCGGAGGCTCTGGAGGTCCTGGCCGAGGATCCGGTGGACCAGGTCCGCCGGGCGGCCATGAAGGCCCTTCTCGCCATGGGCCGGCGCTCCGCCCTGGACCTCCGCCTGGACATGCTGGAGAAACGAACGGGCGCGCCCATGTACCGAGCCCTCAATGACCTTCTCGCGGCGGGGGACCCCCGGCTTGCCAAGGTGGCGGCCCGGCGGGTGATGGCCGCCAAGGGGGAGGAAAAATTCCTCTGGATGCGGGTCCTGGGCCGGCTCCGGGCGCCCGAAAGCGTTCCCGCCCTCCTGAAAGTCCTCCAGGCGCCCAAAGAAGCCCTCACCAAAGGCGAGGACAGCTGGCACTACGGGGCTCTCATGCTCTCCAACCACCCCGAGGCGGCGAAACCCTTGATGAAGCTCGCCGCGGGTCCCTGGAAGAAGGACCCGGAGAGACGGCCCCGGACACTGGCCACCCTGGCCCGGCTCCTCTTCCTGGACGACTTTCCGGCGGCCGGGAAGAAGGAGGTCCTGGATTTTCTCCTGGGGGTCGTGGCCGACCCTGAAGCGGATCCGCGGGACCGGATCATGATTCCTTACGCCGTGCTCAGGCGGATCGGGCTGGACGAGGCCCTGCGCCTAAAAAGGATCATGCTCCGGGCCAAGGAGCCCCACGTGCGCCAGGGCCTCAACGACCTCCTCTGGGAGTTCTATTGAGAATCGGGGGGGGCAGGCATCCGAACCGATGGAATGCCCCAAACGGCTTGAACCTGCTCATTCCAAAGGTTGTCGGCTACTCTTCGGGGAGGGGGAGCCAGCGCTGGTAGTCCTGGCCCAGGTAACTTCCGTCGGCCTCGATCTTGGGCTTGCGGCCGCCCGGTTCGGGCATGGGGACGGCGGCGTTCGGATCGGGCCTTACCTGGATCCCGGAATACCGCTCCCGAAGATTCCGGCAGAAGTAGATCTTTCCCGAGGGCGCCAGGTAGAAGACGGCGATCCCCGAGGAGCCGAGCTTGGTGGGCCACGCGTAGGCCGCCATGGGCGCTCCCGGCTCCGCCCAGAGAGAGAAAAGGTATCCGTGGAACCGAAAGAGGGGGGGGCCCCCGTCTCCCGGCGGGGGAAGCAATTCCATGTCCGGCCTGGTCCGCTTCAGGATCTCCAGGACCCTGGCCAGATCCAACTTCTTGCCCCCCTCCTTCTTCCACCCCGTTTCCATGGCGGCCTTCTCCAGGGCTTTCAGGGTCTGGGCCGCCTGGGACTCGTTGGTGGCGATCCGGGCTCCCCGGACCTGGGGCACCACCAGGATGGCCAGGAAAAGGAACAATCCGCCCAGGATCAGGGCCTCGATGAGGGTGAGTGCGCGAGTTGTAGTCTTCATGTACACCCCTCCCAGGATGTCGCGCCATCGCCCTGGAAGCTCCGCGGAGTTCCGGCCCCGTGGCCCCAGCCACGGATCTCCCTGGCCCTCCAGGTGCATGGGGGACCGCCCATCCGTCCATGCGAGGGGAGAGTATGGGAAGGTTGTAAGCCCCGGGCAAGGGAGAAAAGTCAAGTTTTTCCCAACCTCCTGCCGAAGGGGGAAGGGCAAAAGGTATGTACCGGGTTCTCCATCCAGGGGGTTGCCATGGGCCTTCTCGACAATAGCCAGGATCCCTTCGAAAACTTTCGCAGGGAAAAGAAAATGCGGGCCCTCCAGAGGGAACTCCAGCGAAGGATGGAGTCCCGGCAGGGCCAGATCCTCAAGCTGATCGAGCAGGAGGAGCGCACGGAGGTCCTGGAACGGCGGATCCAGCGGGAGATGCACGAGTTCTTCGAGGACTCCACCAAGCTGGCCGCCTCGGTCCTGGCGGAAGTGGCGGAGCAGAAAGCCAGGGAGATCTCCGCCCAGATCACCCGGGAGATGCAGGAATTCTTCAAGGAGGTCCTCCTCCGGGCGGAGAGGACCATCCAGGGAATCAAGCTGGCCCATCCCGGCAAGGCCCCCCAGGCGGACCTTGAGACCCACCTGGACCCCGACCTTTCCCAGGCCTTCGGGGGCCAACCCAAGGAGCCGGAAGAATCCCAGGAGGCATCCTGGCAGGACCCCATGACC
>JALUZX010000124.1 GCA_027011425.1 Planctomycetota bacterium | reverse complement strand
CCCCCTGTGCACCCCAGGTTGCAGCCGGTGAGACAGAAACTCCCGGCCGGGGCGCCGGCGCAACTGCCCGCAGCCCCCGCCACCCGGGAAGAACCGGTCCCCCCGCTGCTGCAGGAGGAGAAGAAGAGAGCCAAGGCAAAAAGACCAAGGAAGCCGGGAAGTCGAAGCTTCATCAGGAACCTCGCGTGTTCAACCTGTAGGATCCACCCTCCCCTCGAAGGCGAGGGACTCAACCTTTCCACTATATAAAGCCTTAGGGCCTTTGAAAAACACTGCTTGCCCCGTCCCGGAAGATCGTAAAACCTTCCCGCCGGGGACCCGGGAAAGTTCCGGGTTGGTACGGTGTTCGCAGAGGCCCGTACCCGGGAAGCACGAGTCAGCAATCCTTGTGCCACCCGCATCCCGGCCTTTCCAGGCGTTCAAGTTTACCTCAGAATGGCTTTTCCGGCCCGGCTCGCCGGGAGGGGAAGTGCGATATCGGCCAGAAGATGTGCGGAATCGCCCATGAACAAAACTGAAATCAATGTCTCTTCCTCGGCCCCTTCCAACCAGGAGCCCCAGGCCTCGCCGGGCCTCCTGGGAGGGTTCTTCCTGCTCGCCCTGGCGGCGATCCTCCCCACCCTGCTCATCCTGGTCTTTCTTGTTCTCCCCAGCCTGAAGACTCTCCAGTCGAACCAGAAGGACATTCTGGTCCGTTTGGACCGGATCGAGAAAGTGGCGGCCCTCACCTACTTCTCGAGGAAACCCGGCGCCTCCAGCCTGGCCGAGGTCCTGAAGTATCTCCGGTACTGGACGGAAGAGGAGACCAAGTGCCTCCCCCAGGAAGTCCGGACCTGCAAAGAACGGGAGGAGACAGCCGTCCAGGCTCTCCAGGCCCTTGGCACCCCCGCTCTCCAGGCCTTGGTCCGGGAAGCCCTGGCCCAGGACACCCATGCGGGGGCCAAGTATTACCGCAAGGCCCTTCTCGAGGCCCTGGCCCGGATCGATCCCGGCCAGGCGGCGGGTGTGGCGGAAAAAATCCTCTTGAGCCAGAAATTTTCGACCCAGACCCGGATCTTCGCCGCCCGGGAACTCCTGAAGCTCTCCAGGGACCGGGGCGTCCAGGCCTTGCGGGAGTGTGTCAAGGAGAACAACCACCGCTCCATGGACGGGTATTCCGCCCTCCTGCAGACCTACCTTGAAGAGACCACCGATGAGGCACGCGGCGAGGTGATCTACAAGATTCTCCACAGGCCGACCCTGGATTCCTCCACGGTCCAGGTGATCCTCCAGGACATCCCCCTGCTGGACTCCAAGGACCCTTACTTGAAGAAGCTCTGCAAGGACATGGCGAACCTCTTCTTCCGGAGAAACCTGGAGTCTTTCCGGGCCTCGGTCCTTCTTCGGCCCATGGCCTTCAACTTGAGACGCCAGATCATCCGCTCCATGAGCCAGGTCCTTCCCGTCAAGACCCTCAAGCCCTTCCTGGAGGAAGCCTTGAAAGTCAGCGTCCAGGAGGGGACGCGCCGGGAGATACTGAAGTACCTCCGGGAGAAATGCCGCTGAGCCGGATTCTCTCCAGAAGAGCCTGGATCCGGGGGTCCCGGCGGTCGAGGAAGGGCTTCAGCGCATGGAGGGCTTCTCCCGGCTTTCCCAACCGGAGGAGGAGGTCGGCCCGGGCCCCCGCGGCGGGGGCCCCCATGGCGGGAAGGATCCGCTCTCCCCATTTCCAAAGGAGCCGGGCCGCCTCCCCTTGGCCCGCTGCGTCCAGGGCGGCCCCCCAGACAGCCCAGGTCCGGTCCAGGGGAGCGGTGAAGGAAAGGATGGAAGCCGCCGCATCCACGGCGGCTCTCGCCAGGAGGGGCTTCTTCTCGAGAGCCGAAAGGGCCAGGAGGCTCCGGCAGAGTTTCACCCTGGGAAGAGCCTTCCAGGGGGTCCTCCGGACCTGGGTCTCGGCCACATGGAGAGCCTGTTCCAGGAGGGAGGGGTCGCCTTTCCTGGTCCCGGCCCGGACCAGGTATTCCACCAGGTTCACGGCGATGCCCGGACTGGCCGGGTAGAGCTGGTGGGCCCGGCGGAAGCCCTCCAGGGCCCCTTCTTCATCCCCCTTTTCCCCAAGGGTCTGGCCCAGCTCGGCCCAGGCCCGAAAGGAGAGGGGATCGGTGGCGATCGTGGCCCTCCAAAGGGTCTCCCGGTCCCTCCAATCCAGGCACCTGAGGAAGGACCGGGCCCCAAGAACCAGGACCAGCCCGGCGGCGGTCCAGGCCGGGCCCTTCCGGCGGAAGGCCCGGGCCCACTCCCGAAGGGGCGCCCTTGCCGCAAGCCCGGCCACGGCCCAACCCAGGGCCAGGGCCAGCCCGGGCTCCGAGGCATAGAGTCGGTGTTCCGCAAATACCTGGTTGAGCGGAATCAGGACCGTTGGGGAGACAAGGAGCCCCGCCCAGACCAGTCCCGCCAGGGCGTACCGCCGGCGCCGAGCGAAGAAGACTACGCCCGCCGTGAAGGAAACCACCAACCCGAGTCCTTCCAGGACGGGGCCTGAGAAGAACTTGTCCTGGAGAGGAATCCAGTGGTCGGCGCTCAATTTCCAGGGAAAGAAAAGAAGCCCCACGGCCTTCCCAAGGGCCACGGCCTGGGTTGAGAGCTGGGTCGCCATGTCCCGTCCCCCCCCCGTGAGGGGGTCCGCTCCCCCTTTCCAGGAAGGGAGAGAGGCGGCGGCGATCCCCAGGAGGTGTTTGCGTAGAACCAGGTACCCACCGGCCAGAAGGAGGGCCGGGAGAAGGACCTTGCCCGCCCGGAGCAACCGGCCCCTGAAGGGCCTTTCCTCCTCCCGGACCAGGAGAAGGAAGGGAAAGGCCGCCGCGGGGAAGAGAACGGCCGGTTCCTTGGTGAGCAGGGCCGCCGCCAGCACCACTTGACCGCCCAGGAATGGAAGAAGCCGGATCCCTCTTCCAGGATCCTCCACGGCCCTGCAAAAAAGAAGGAGTGCCCCAAGCAGGAGAAGTCCCATCAGGAGGTCCGACCGGGAAGAGACATGGCCAAGGACCTCCACGTTCAAGGGGTGGACCAGGAAGAGAAGGGCCCCGAACCAGGCCGCCCATTCCCGGGAAGTCCCCCCTTTCGTCCCGCCACCTTCACGGGCTCCGGGGAGAAACCTCAGGAGGAAGAAAAAGACCAGGACGCCTGCGATCCAATGGAGGAAAAGGTTGGTCAGGTGCCAGAACCAGGGGGACAAGCCCGCCACGGCGTAATCGGCGGCATAGGTGGCCAGAAGAAAGGGCCGGTACATGGCGTTTCTCGGGATCCCGCTGAAACAGGTCGGGTCTGCGAAGAAACGGGGGATGTTGGCCAGGGCCCTGATATGAGGATTGCGGGCGATGGAGTGGATGTCGTCGAAAGCGAACCCCGCCCTAAGGATGGGGAGGTCCGCGGCAAGCACGGCGAGGAAGAGGGCTCCAAGCAGAAGGGCTCTTTTCTCTCTGTTCTTCAACCCCGCACCTCCGCGAAAGAATGGGCTTCTTCCCCCTCCCGGCGGCTTTCCACCGAAGGAGAAGGAAGCGGTACCCCGAGCTTCGCGAGGATCTCCCTCCATCGCCCGGCCAGGGCGGAGAGGGAAAACCGGTCCTGGAAAGCCTCCCACCCCCGGCGGGCCACTTCCCCAAGAAGAAGGGGGTCTTCCCGGACCTCCCGGATCCCTGCGGCCAGTGCGGCCGGGTCCCCCCTCGGCGCGAGGAGGACCTCCTTCCCAGGTTCCAGGAGCCGGCGAACAGCCCTCGAATCCCCGGTGAGCACCGGCCGTCCCTCGGCAAGCCCGTGGTAGACCTTGAGGGGGACCACCCTGTCGGC
>JALUZX010000123.1 GCA_027011425.1 Planctomycetota bacterium | reverse complement strand
GGTTACGGCCGTTCCGGCGTCCACCACAACGCAGGGGCCGTAATCCTTCCACGCCGCCCGGGCGCAGACGAGCCGGTCCATTCCCGCCGCCGAGGGGGGGTCGTAGCGGATCTCGATCCCCGGGGGCACGTCCCGGCCCACCTGGAAGAGACGGACCCCCTTCCGCCCCAGGGCTGCTTCGATATGCTCCCAGGCGAAAGGCTGGACGCTGACAGCCAGGGCGAAGCCCGCCCGGGAGCGGGTTTCCGAAAGGAGAATCGAAAGGGCGCTTTCCAGGGAAACCCCCGCGGGGCGGGAGAGCACCCGGACGACCCGTCCGTTGCGGACGGCCCCCAGGCTCGTGAAACTGTTCCCCGCAGAAAGGGTGAGAAAGGAGGATTTCACTTTCCGTCGGGCAGCCTGTAGATGAGGGTTCTCTCCCTGCCGTATTGGAGGACCGTGGCCTGGAAGACCCGGACTCCCTGCTTGTAGAGCTTCTTTCCCACGCTGATGGCCTCGGCCTTGGTGCGGACGGGACGGCCGTTGAGGCTGATCAGGATCATTCCCTCCTCCAGGCCCAGTTCCCTTGCCCTGCCCGAGACCTTTCCAATGGCCAATCCCGTTTTCTGGCCCCCGTGGCGCTTCCGGGCCCTGGGAGGAAGGGTGTGGGCCCCGAGGCGGACGGACTGGAGCCACCGGTCCGGGTTCCGCCCGAAGTCCCGCACATCCTTTTGGGGGAGGATCCAGTCGTCGGGGGCCACCTGGGTGATCTTCTTCACCGGCCGCCACCGCCGGGTCCTCCGGGCGCCCTTCCACCCCGCGCCGGAAGGGGATTTCCCGGAAGGCCGGGATGCCGGGCCGGGGAGGCCTTCCTGGTAGAGTCGGGGAAGTTCCGAGGCGCTGGCCGCCCTCATGGTGGCGGTGATCTCCTTGACCCGGAGTGTCTCCTTGTCCTTCCCGTTCCACGAGAAGACTGCGCCGGAACCGTCGGGAAGGACCTCCTGCAAGGTCCAGGCGTCGAAAGGAGACTTCAGCTTCTCCCCTTTGTGGAGAAGCTGAATGGAGAGGGCCTGGGCCCCGGCGGCCTGGCTCGGAACCCCCCGATCCATGGCCGCGGCCTGTTCCACGGGTTTCTTGTACCGCACCACCACGTAAGCATCCGGCTTGGTCCCCTCCTCCCCGGGAAACTGGAAGAGCGACAGGAGTTCCACGTCCTCGGAGATGGGTTCATGGGTCTTGGGAACAGGCTTGGAGGCCGGCTTGGCCGTCTTCTTGGCCACGGGCTTGGGAGGCTCCTTCCCCGTGAAATTCGCCTTCCAGAAGATGGACCAGGAATCCACGTTGGAGTAGTCCCACCGGGCGGCCTGCTCGGCCTGGTTGGCCTGGCCGGCCAGGGCCTTGACGGAGCGCTTGGCAAGCTGAAGGGCGAGTTTGTAGTAGCCGCCCTGCTTCCCCCGCCCCTGGAACTGGTAGAGATCCCAGCTCACCCAGCCGTCCAGGGCCACCAGGCCCACGGCCAGGATCACAAGCAGGCTCTTGGTCTTGTCCAGGCGCATGAAAGACTCAAACCTTTCTCAGGAAAAAGGTCATGTTACTTCCCGGCACACCCCGCGGGAAGAACCGAATGTTCCTGAGACGCGCCGGGCCAGCCCGGTATTCCCGGAGAACGCCCCGGGAGCCTGGGGCCTCATCTCCCCTTTCTGGAGGAAGCGGCCCCGGTGGTGATGCCCCGCATGAGAAGCTTCAGCTCGTCCGGGTTGTCCGAGGCGGCCATGGCCTCTTCGAAGGTGATGTTCCCAAGTTCGTAGAGCTTGAGGATGGACTGGTTGAAGGTCATGGTCCCGTAATAATGGCCTTCGAAGAGGGCCTTTGGGAGTTCGCGGGTCCTGCCGTCGGCAAGGATCTCCCTCACCGTGGGGGTGTTCATCAGCAGCTCCACGGCCGGCATGAGCCCCGTGCCGTTCTTGACCCGAATCAGGCGCAGAGAAATCACGCCCGCCAGGTTGAGGGAGAGCTGGAGGCGGACGAGCTGGTGCTGGTGGGGAGGAAAGAAGGTGACGATCCGTTCCACCGTCTGCACGGCGTTGACCGTGTGGAGGGTGGAGAACACCAGGTGACCCGTCTCGGCCGCCGAGATGGCGGCGCTCACCGTCTCCCGATCCCGCATCTCGCCGATGAAGATGATGTCCGGCGACTGGCGCACGGCGTGGCGCAGGGCGGTGTGGAAATCGGGACAATCCCGGCCGATCTCACGCTGGTTCACGATGGACCGCTTGTCCTGGAGAAGAAATTCCACCGGGTCCTCGATGGTCACGATGTGACGGTGCATGTTGCTGTTCACGTAATCGATCATCGAAGCCAGAGTGGTGGATTTCCCCGACCCGGCGATCCCCGTGGCCAGGACCAGGCCCCTCCTGAGAGAGGCCATTTTTTTCAAGGGCTCAACCGGAAGGTTCAAATCCTTGAAGCTCGGAATCTGGGCCTTGATGTGCCGGAACACGAAGCCCAGTTCCCCCTGCTGGCGGAAGACGTTGCAACGGAACCGCCCGATGCCCTCCAGGTCCACCGCCTTGTCCACGGCTCCCTCCCGGGCCAGTTCCTCCAGTCCTTCCTCGTCCAGGATCTTGTTGAGGAACGCCAGGGACATCTCCTTGGTGACGGCCTCGTCGGAGATGTAACGAACCAGGCCGTTGATGCGGACGGCAGGGTAGGCTCCCGTCTTGACGATCAAGTCCGAAGCCTGCTCCTTGACGACCAGGCGGAGAAAACCTTCCATTGCGAGCATAGCGGGACCTCCCATGCCGGAGCTCGGAGACCTTTGCACCTTCCTTCTTCTTTTCGGCAAAGCGGGGGAAAACCCTGAAGGATGGGTTTCCGGGCCGCCCCCCCCCGTCAGTCCCCGAAGAGCCTCTCTCCCAGGGCGCCCAGGAGGGCCTCCAGGCCGAGGCCCGTGACCGAGGAGATCCGCAGCACGGGCTTTCCCAGGCCCTTTTCCAGGCGGGCGGCCCTCTCCTCCCCAGAGGGGTCGTCCATCTTGGTGGCCGCAGGAATCCACTCCTTGGCGGAAAGCACCTTGCTGAAGGCCTCCAGCTCCCGGCGGATCACATCGAAGGCCTCCACCGGGTCCGGGGCCCCGGAAGAACAATCCACCAGGTGGAGAAGGATCCGGGTCCTCTCCACGTGCTTGAGAAAGCGGTCCCCCAACCCCGCCCCCCGGTGGGCGCCCTCGATGAGCCCGGGAAGATCGGCCATCACGAAGGTCCGGGAACGATCCAGTTCCACGATTCCGAGAACGGGCGCCAAGGTTGTGAAAGGGTAATCCGCCACTTTCGGGCGGGCCGCACTCAACCGGGAGAGAAGGGTGGATTTCCCCGCGTTGGGGAGCCCCACCAGGCCCACGTCGGCGATGAGCTTGAGCACCAGTTTGAGTTCCCGTTCCTCCCCGGGTTCCCCTTCCTCGGCGATCCTGGGTGCGCGCCTCTCGGGGGTAGCGAACCGGGCGTTGCCCCGCCCTCCTCTTCCGCCCCGGGCCGCCACCAGCCGGGCCCCGGGCCGGTCCAGATCCTTGAGGAGATTCTCCCTGGGCAAAGCAAAGACCTGGGTCCCTACGGGAACGGGAATCACCAGGTCCTTCCCGGAACGGCCCGTCCTGTTCCCCCCCTCCCCGGACCTTCCATTCTCCGCCTTGAGCAGGGGGGTATGGGCCAGGTCGTAGAGGCTGGAAAGACCCTCCCTGGCCTCGAGAACCACCGATCCTCCCCTGCCTCCGTCACCCCCGTCGGGGCCTCCCCGGGGCACGTATTTCTCCCGCCGGAAAGAGACGATCCCCCTTCCGCCCCTCCCGGCCCGCACC
>JALUZX010000122.1 GCA_027011425.1 Planctomycetota bacterium | reverse complement strand
CTCCCCACCCTGACCCCCCTTCCCGGGGGCAAGGCCCTGGTTTCGGGTGGAGCCGCGGGAACCTACACCAAACCCGTGGGCTTGGCCTCCTGCGAGATCTTCACGGGTTCCTCCTTCACCTCCAACAGGTATTCCCTCCGCGTTTCCCGGGCGGGGCACATGGTGGTTCCCCTGCCGGAAGGGAATTTCCTGGTCATCGCCGGGGCGGGAGGCTCTTCCAACAAAAGCCTCTCCTCCTGTGAAATCTTCTTCCCCTGACCCCCTGGGAGGGGCCCGGGTTGTATCCACCCCGGTCCTCTGGTAAAGATCCCGCGGCGGCGCGGGTCCATGGAGGGACTCAGGGAAGGGGCTCGCCGAAAGGAAGAACCACCTGAATCGATGAAAGACGAAAAAAGCGGTTCCCGGACCGGGGGGGGCGCACTTCCCAGGATCCTTGAGGCCCCCTTGGTCCCAAGGGAAGCCTTGGACCCGGACGCCCTCAAGGTAATCCATCGGCTCAGGAACTTCGGCTACCAGGCCTACCTGGTGGGCGGGTGCGTCCGGGATCTGCTTCTCGGCAGGCCCCCCAAGGATTTCGACATCGCCACCTCGGCCCGGCCGAAGGAGATCAAGAAACTCTTCCGGAATTCCCGGATCATCGGCAGGCGGTTCAAGCTGGCCCACCTCTTCTTCGGGGAGAAGATCCTGGAGGTATCCACCTTCCGGAAGACCCCCGTGGGCGTGGAGGACACCGACGAGGGGGATCTCCTGATCCAGCAGGACAACGTCTTCGGCACGGCCGAAGAGGACGCCCGGCGGAGAGACTTCACGGTGAACGGTCTTTTCTACGACACCCAGAGGCATGCCGTGATCGACTGGGTCCAGGGACTTGGGGACCTGAAGGCCCGGCGGATCCGGACCATCGGGGATCCCATGCGCCGTTTCCGCGAGGACCCCGTGCGGATTCTCAGGGCCGTAAAGTTCACCACCCGCCTGGGGTTCGAAGTAGACCCGGAGGGTTGGGAGGCCATGAAGAAGGTCGCGCCCGATCTTTCCCGGGCGGCCCCGCCAAGGATTCTGGAGGAGATCTTCCGGCTCCTGCGCTCGGCCAACGCCCTGGGAGCCTTCCAGATGCTCCGCCAGGTCGGGGCATTGAAGGTGATCCTTCCCACCCTGGCGGAGTGGCTGGACCGGGTCTCTCCCGCCGAGAGGGATCGTTTCTGGAGGCACCTGGAGGCCCTGGACACGGTGATCTCCTCCCATCCGGAGGAGCCGTCCAACGGGTTCGTTCTGTCCGCACTCTTCCTTGAGCCCTCCGAATCCAGGCGTCTCGCCGGCGAGGACTCCATGGAGGCGATCAGCGGGCTCCTGGATCCCTTCGCCCAGTGGTGCCGCCTCTCCCGCCGGGACCGGGCCTCGGTCAAGCGCCTGTGCGGGGCCCAAAGGCGGTTCACCGAAAAGAAAAGGCGTTTCAGGGTCCGGACCTTCCTGTCCATGTCCTACTTCCCCGAGGCCCTCAAGCTCTTCCACCTGCGTTGTCTCGCCCTGGGAACGGGGTGGGATGTTTACAGGAGGTGGCAGGAGCGCCTGGCCGAGGAGTCCAGGGGAGAGGAGGATCGACTCCCTCCGGCCCGGGAGGTTCCCCCCAAGAAAGAAAAGAAGGACGCCGGGAAGCCCGCCCCCGCTCCGGTGGCTTCTTCGACTCCCGGGGAGGGCGTGAAGAAAAAAAAGAAGGCCCGGAAGGGCCGGAAGCGAAGGGACGGGAAGACTCTCGATGTGGAACCGGCTTCCTCCGGCGGGGAAGAGCCCAAGGCGGCCGGCGTGAAAAAAGGGACCCGGAAAGAGAAAAAGGATGCCAGGACATCACGTCCCCAGGCAAAAAAGGATACGCGCAAGAAGAAGCGTTCCCGCCGGGATCCCAAGGAAACCATGTGCCCCCCCGAAGGCAGGTGCAGGATTCCCAGCGAAGAGGAGAGGGACATCCCCCCAGCCGTAAAGGTCCGGCCCGAGAAGACCCGGCCCGAGTCTCCCGGCGAGGAGCCCTCCTGGGGAGATTGGTAGGGGCGAAGCCGTCTCCCGTCAGATCTGCAGGACCAGGCGCACCACGTTGAAGTAGGTGAGCATCCCCAGGATGTCCATGGTCACCGAGAGGGAGGGGTTGGACATGACCGCCGGGTCCATTCCAAGCTTCTTGAAGACCATGGGGATCGTGGAGCCAAGGAAGGCCCCCAGGGTGACCACCGTGAGCAGGGAGAGCGCCACGGCCAGAGCCAGCCGCATCTCGGGGACGACGTTTCCCGCGTCCCCCCAGAAGAGGACCCGGCACACCCCCACCAGGGCGAGGATCATCCCCAGCACGAGGCCCTGGCCGATCTCCCTGAGCACCACCCGGAACCAATCCCCGGGGGTGATCTCCCCCAGCGCCAGGGACCGGATCACGAGCACCGCCGATTGCCCCCCCGTATTCCCTCCACTGGAATTGATCAGGGGGATCAGGGCCACCAGGATGGCGAGGCTGGACCAGGTGGATTCGTAGGCCGCCAGGGTCTGGGATGTGATCAATTCCCCGAAGAAGAGCAGGACCAGCCAGGTGCCCCGCTTGCGGACCAGTTCGAAGAATCCCGAGCGGAGGTAGCTCGCCTCCAGGGGTTCCATGGCCGCCATCTTCTGGGCGTCCTCCGTGGCCTCTTCCTTGAGGACGTCCATCACGTCGTCCTGGGTGACGATCCCCACCATGCGGCCCAGGTCGTCCACCACGGGAATGGCCAGGAAGTCGTATTTCTCCACGGCCCGCGCCACTTCCTCCTGGTCGTCGTCCACACGGACCTCGATGACGTCCTTGGTCATGATGTCCTGGATCCGGTCGTCCGGGTGGGCCAGGACCAGGTCCTTCAAGGAGAGGACACCCACGAGGCGCTGGTTTTCGTCCAGGACGTAGATGTAGTAGATGGTCTCCCGGCTGGGGGCGATCCTTCTCAAGGATTCCAGGGCTTCCCGGACGGTGATGTCGGGAGGGATGGCGGCGAACTCCGTGGACATCAAGGCCCCGGCCGAGTCCTCCGGGTAGGAGAGGAGGCGCCGGACTTCGTTCCGGTCGGCCTGGGCCAGGAGGGGAAGGATCTCCTTTCGGGTTTCTTCGGGAAGGGCTTGGATCAAGTCGGCCCTGTCGTCCGACGAAAGAGCCTCGATGACCTCCACCATGGGCCCCCGTCCCACCCGTTCCACCAGGTCCACCTGGACGCTTTCGTCCAGGTGCTCGAAGACATCGACCCTGTCCTTCGGGGAAAGGGCCAGGAAGAGGGCCGCACCCTCTTCGGGGTCCAGGTGGGAGAGGATGTCGGCGATGTCCGCCGGGTGGAGTCTCTCCAGTTCCCGGGCTACATCTTCATGGTCCCCCTGGGCGAGGTGTTCCCGGACGTCGGGAAGGATGAGCCGGGTGATGTCTTGCATGTCGAACCTCCTGGCAGGTAGGGGAAGAATAGGGGTTCTCCCCCCGGGGGAAAACCAGGAGGGGAAAAAACACGGATTCCTTGTTCAGGCAGAGCGGCTCTCCAGCCACTCCGAGAAGATGTGGAGCACCAGGAGGTGGCATTCCTGGATTCGAGGGGTGTCCCGGCAGGGGACCCGAAGGGCCAGGCCCGCCGCCCGGGCTGCGGGTCCCCCTTCCTCTCCGGTGAGGGCCGCAGTCTTGAGGCCCAGGGCGGAGGCCCGCTCCAGGGCCCGGACCACCGAAAGGGAGCGGCCCGACGTGGAGATCCCCACGAGCAGGTCCCCCGGGCGGCCCAGGGCCTGGACCTGCCGGGCGAAGACCTCCTCGTAGCCCTTGTCGTTGGCCATGGCCGTTAGGGCCGGGGTTTCGAAGCCCAGGGCCAAGGCCGGCAGGGGCCCCCTTTCCTTGTCCCGGAACCAGCCTACCAGCTCGCAGGAGGCGTGGGCGGCGTCGCAGGCGCTTCCTCCGTTCCCGCAAAAGAGGATCTTTCCCCCCCCATCCAGGACGGACCGGCCCAGGCGGCAGAAATCTTCGATCTCTTTCCTGAGAGCCAGGAGGGCCTCCTTGGCGCGGAGGCTTTCCCGGATGGCGGTTTCGATGAGGTCTGGCTTAGGTTCCATGAACTCAGGCTACCCTCCGGGGAGGGGGCGCTCAACTCGTTGGGGCCCGGCCGCCCCCAACGACTTTTGTCGGAAGCGTCACTGGCGGAGGGCTCCCTCCTTGCATAGGATCCCATGCTTCCATGGCCTGAGGTCCGGGTAGATCAGGAGTTCGGCGCCCATGCTGGGAGAGATCCCCTATCACGGCATCGATCCGGTCCTCCTCCCCCTGGGAGGGGGCCTGGCCATCCGTTGGTACGGATTGATGTATCTCGTTGGATTCGCCGCCGGGCTTTGGATCCTCAAGAAGCTCTCCCGGCGGGGGTTCTTCCCCCTCTCCCCCGAAGCCACGGCGGACTTCCTGCTCTGGCTCGTCGTGGGAGTGGTCCTGGGGGGCCGGCTCGGATACGCCCTCTTCTACGAGCCCTCCCTCCTCACCCACCCGGGAGACCTGGTGAAGATCTGGACCGGGGGGCTTTCCTTCCATGGGGGCCTGCTGGGGGTCGCTGTCGCCACGATCCTCTACACCAGGATCAAGAAAGCACCTTTCTGGCGGGTGGGTGACGGCCTGGCCCTGGCCATCACTCCCGGGATCTTTCTTGTCCGAATGGCCAACTTCATCAACGGCGAACTCTTCGGGCGCGTGGCTCCCTCCCGGCTCCCCTGGGGGATGCGCTTCCCCCGGGACCCGGTGGCCCTGGAAAAATTGCGGGAACTGGGAAGGCTTCCCTATGTCACGCGCAATCCCCGGGAGGAAGAGGTGGCCATCCTCAAGGCCCTCAAGGACGGAACCTGGGAGAAGATCGCCCCCCTGGTTCCCCTCCGCCACCCTTCCCAGGTCTACGAGGCCCTCCTGGAAGGCGTCGTCCTGGGGCTCATCCTCTGGCGCATCTATACCTGGGACCGGAAGAAGGGGTTCCGCCTTCCTCCGGGGGCCTACGTGGCGTTCTTCCTTGGTGGATACGGTTTCTTCCGCTTCTTCATCGAGTTCTTCCGCCAGCCCGATCCCCAGCTCGGGTTCGTCCTGGGGCCCTTCTCGCGGGGCCAGGAACTCTGCTTTCTCATGATCCTCGCCGCCGGGCTCATCTACTGGTGGTGTTCCTTCCGGAGGAAGTCCCGTGAGGGATGACTTTCCCGGGGAAGACTCTCCTTCCCCGTCCAAGGAAGGAGGTTTGGGAGGGCTTCTTGCCCGGCCCCAGGCGGTGCTGATCCTCAGCTTCGCCGCCGTCATCCTCCTGGGCGGGGCCCTTCTCAGCATGCCCTTCTGCCAGGTCCACCCCGTGGCCTTCCTGGACGGGCTGTTTACCTCGGTCTCCGCCGTCTGCGTCACGGGTCTGGTGACCAAGGACACGGGGGGGGATTTCTCCCTGGCCGGCCAGTGGGTGATCCTGGGGCTCATCCAGGTCGGAGGCCTGGGGATCATGACCTTCTCGGCCTTCCTGGGCTCTCTTCTCGGCCGGAGGCTCTCTCTCAGGAACCACTACGTCCTCCAGGACGTCTTCCTCCCCGAGCAGTCCTCGGGGAAGTTCGGCAAGATCCTTGTCTTCATCGTGGTCGTTACGGCCGTGGTGGAGGCTTTGGGGGCCTTGCTCCTTTGGATCCGGCTTGGAGCAAACCAGGCCGCCCTCTTTCCGGCCCTCTTCCATTCCGTCTCGGCCTTCTGCAACGCCGGGTTCTCTCTCTGGAGCGACAGCCTGGTCCGCTTCCGGGGCGACCCGTGGGTGAACCTGGTGATCCTGGGGCTCATCGTGACGGGGGGCCTGGGACACGTGGTCCTCTTCGAGGTCACCAGGAGGATCTTCCACCACCGCAAAAAGGACCTGCCCGTCCTCTTCAGCCTGCACACGAGGCTGGTCTTCTGGACGACCCTGAGTCTGATCGTCCTGGGTGCCGTCCTCTTCTTTCTTTTCGAATCGGGGAATTCCCTGGCCGGACTTCCAGCGGGAGAGAAGGCCCTGGCTTCCCTCTTCCAGTCCGTGACCCCCCGGACGGCGGGCTTCAACACCCTGGACATGGGAGCCCTCTCCACCCCGGCCCTCCTCCTCCTGGTCTGCCTGATGCTCGTGGGCGGGTCCCCGGGTTCCACGGCGGGAGGCATGAAGACCACCACCTTCGTGGTGTTCTTCGCCTCCCTCCGCTCCTGGCTCCGGGGCGAGGAGAACGTGACGATCTTCAAGAGAGAGATCCCCCTGGAGGCGGGCAAGCGTTCAGTGGTCATCGCTTCCTCGGTCTTCCTCCTCCTGGCGGCCGGGACCTTCGTTCTTTCCCTCACCGAGGGGAAACCCGTGCCCTTCCACAAACAGGGGAGCTTTCTTACTGCCTACTTTTTCGAGGCCGCTTCCGCCCTGGGAACAGTGGGCCTTTCCACGGGGGTCACGCCCACCCTTTCGGGCCTGGGCAAGGCGACGCTGATGGTCCTCATGTTCGCCGGAAGGCTGGGCCCCCTCACCCTCGCCACTTTCGCGCGAGGACCGGAAAAAGGCCCCAAGGTCGGCTATCCTGAAGAGCAGGTGATGCTGGGTTGACCCGGATCGGAGACACGGGCTCGTAACAAGGAGCGTCCCGGATGCGTCAAATCTGCGTGATCGGACTGGGCCTGTTCGGAAGTCACCTTGCCGAGAACCTCACGGCCCTGGGTTGTGAGGTCCTGGCGGTGGACAAGGACAAGGAGAAGGTCAATGCCATCCGGGACAAGGTGGTCCAGGCGGTGACCATGGACGTGCGGGACCGGAAGGCCCTGGAGAGCGTGGTTCCGAAATCGGTGGACGCCGTGGTGGTGAGTCTCGGGGAATCCGTGGAGGCCAGCATCATGTGCACCCTCCACCTCAAGAACATGGGAATCCCATACATCGTGACCAAGGCCATCTCCCAGGACCACAAGGCCATCCTGGAGGCCGTGGGAGCCCACAAGGTGCTCTTCCCCGAGCGGGACATGGCCCGGCGCACGGCCCGAACCCTCCTGAATCCCAATTTCCTGGAATACCTTCCCCTTCCCGGCGGCTACAGGGTGGACAAGGTGGAGACTCCCAAGTCCTTCCACGGGAAGACTCTCAAGGACCTGGACCTGCGCAACCGCTTCGGAATCATGGTCCTGGCCGTGGAAGCGGCGGACAAGGGGAAGACCGTCTTCCTGCCCCCGGCGGACTACACGGTGAAGAAAGGGGACACTCTCTTCGTGGCCGGCAAGAGCAAGGAGATGGACGCCCTGGAGAAGGGAAAAGGGTGACGGTTACGAAAAAAGTCCGGGACCTGTGAACCCTCCCCCAAAATCGCCACCTCCCCCCAGGTAGAGATTTCGTGAAGCCCCGAATCACGAACTCGACCAGATTTTTGTCGCGTCCGTCAAGGGTAGGCCTGGAAAAGGGAAGGCCCCCGGTTATTCCTCTTCTTCCGGGATGAGCGGTTCCCTGGGGAGATAGACCTGGAAGGTCGTTCCTTCGCCTTTTTTGGATGTGAAGGTCACGTCGCCCCCGTGCTTGCGGACCAGCTCGCGCACGATGTAGAGGCCCAGGCCCGTGCCGTTGATCCCTCCCGTGTTGGATCCCCTCTCGAACTTCCGGAAGACCTTGTCCTGGTCCTCTTCGGGGATTCCGATTCCGTTGTCCTCCACGAGGAAGGTGAAACCCTCTTCGTCCTCCCGGGCCGAGACGTGAATGAATGGGCCCCTGGTGGGATCCCTGTAGTTGACGGCGTTGCCGATCAGGTTGGTGAAGACCTTGGTCATGGCCCAAGGATCGCACCGCACCGCGGGGAGGGGTTCCACCCGCACGGCCACGTTGGTTTCGGTCAGGTGATACTTGAGCCTTCTCAGGATCTCCCCCACGAGAAGGGTCATGTCCACCTCTTCCACCTTGAGGGTCATCCCGTCGTGGTCGAGCCGGGTGGAGTCCAGGATGTCCTCGATCAGCTCCTCCATGTATTGGGACGCCTCGTAGGCGTTCTGGACGGCGTCGGCCTGTTGCTCCGAGAGTTCCCCCAGGTAGCCCTGCTTGAGGAGGGAGATGACCGTCTTCAGGGCGGTGAGAGGCTTCTTGAGGTCGTGGCTGATGGTCTGGCTGATCTCCACGAGTTCGTTGTTCTTGCGCTCCAGGAGATTCTTGTATTCCGCCAGCTCGGCGTAGAGTTCGGCCAGCTCCACGTTCGTCTGCACCACCTGCCCGAGGAGCTGCTCCGATTCCCCCTCCCCTTCGGGGGCCGGCTTCCCGGAGGCCGGGGACTCCTCCCCGGCCTCTTCCCCTTCCTCGATCAGGTCCTCCAGGACGGGAAGTTCCTCGGGATCCTCCTCGGGAGCGGACTCCTCTTCGGCTTCGGCCAGGGAGCAGGAGCCGCTCTTTTCCAGGAGGTCCTTGGGGGTGATGGGCGAGAATGCCTCTCCCCTGGATCCGGGCCCCCCGCCCAGAACGGAAGCGGCCGCTTCTTCGGGAACCGAAAGGGTCACCCTGTCGAAAGTGGGCGAATCCGCCTGGGCCGGGGCCTTCCGGGTCTCCTTGATCTGGAAGAGCTTCCGTGCCGCTCCCTGGGCCACTTCCTCTGGATCCACCGTTCCTTTCCCCAGGCCGTATTGGAGGATCTTGGCTTCCACCAGAAGCCTGGTGGCTTCGACGAAGGCCTCGAAGACTCCTTCCCCTTCGGTGGCGATCGTGGGAAAGGCGGGAATGTCCCGCCACTTGAATTTTTCGTCCAGTTCTTCAATGGGGACGAGGTCGGGCAGGTCCCTCTTGTTGTATTGGAGGACCAGGGGAATGGTGTCCGGACTGAGGCTGTTGGCCACCAGGTTGGCCTTCAGGTCCTCCAGGGACTTGAGGTTCTCCTCCAGGCGGGATGCCTGGGAATCGATGACGAAGACCACTGCGTCCGCCCCGGAGAGCACGTATTTCCGCATGACCCGGTACTTGGGCTGGCCCGGGACGGTGAATCCCTGGATGCGGATCTTGAAGCCCTCCACGCTCCCCAGGTTGAGGGGGAGGAAATCGAAGAGCAGGGTGGCGTCCTGGTCAGTATTGATGGAGACCAGCTTCACCTCGTTCCTGGGGCAGAGCACTTCGTGGATCGCCTGGAGGGACGTGGTCTTCCCCCCCAGGCCCACCCCGTAGTAGACGAGCTTGGCGTTGATGGTCTTGTCGGCCAGGTTGATGTAGCCCATGGGTGCCCCAGGCCTCCTCGCAAGGTCCTTCCAGCGGACCCCTTCCCTTTTTCGGCTCGACCCTGGGGTTTACCTGAGTTGCTGCCAGTATTCCCCGGGCATGTCGTGGGCGATCTTGAGAGCCCCGTTGGCGCCGGCGTAGAGGGGATCCTCGATCCTCTCCACCCGCCCCCCTCCGAGACGTTCCTTCATCTCCTTTTCGATCTCCACGTCCAGGGCCCGGATCTGGCTCCCCCCGCCGGCCAGGAGGACGTTACGCCTGAGTCTTTCCTGGAATTCCGGATCGAAGGAGGCCACCAACTCGTGGAGGGCCTCCACCATGGGCGGGATGATCCTCTTGCAGGCCCGGCGCAGAGGTTCGGTCACATCGAAGGTTGTGGGCTTGCCTTTGACGGGGAACTCCACCAGGACCGGGTCCAATGCCTCCCCCACGAAGGCGTACTTCTCCTTGATGGTCTTCACCATGTTGATGTTGAAGTCCGCGCCGGGACAGGCGGTCTTGAACTCCTTGAAGATCTCCTGGTCCAGCCAGTCCCCGCCCTTGTAGAGGGTGATCTGGTCGGAATCCTCGGGCATGGTGCCGTGCATCCGGCAAAGATCCACCGTTCCCGCCCCGATATCGATGACCAGGACGTCCATGAGTCGGTCCATGCTGTAGGCCACGGCGAAGGGCTCCGAGCAGAGCATCACCGAGTCCACGATGTCCTTGGCCGCCTCGATGATGGCGTTCTTGTTGTGGATGCTCGCCTGGGCCGGGACCCCGATGACGGCGTAGATCAGCTCGTCCTTCCTGGGTGCGCAAAGTTCGATCGTATGGTGGATCAGGTCCCGGGCGGCCTGGAGGTTTTCCTTGGCCTCGGGGGAATCCTCCCGGTCGGAGCCCTTCAACTCGCCCTTTTCCAAGGGACGGAAGAAGCGCAGGGAGAGCCGGTTGTCCATGGCCTCCTGGCCGAAGAGGATGTCCTTGCCCAGGGCCTTGCGGGAGACCACGTCCTTGGGATAACCCACGTAGGACGCCAGGGTCTGGCGGACGCCGTTGCTCGCGCAGACCGATGTCCGGGAGGTTCCCAGGTCGATCCCCACGTAGAGGACGCCGTGGCTCTTGTCGGCCGGTCCCGGATCGGGTGTGGAAGGATTGGGTGTCTGGCTGGGTTCGTTCACGGTTTCTGCTCCCCTGTTTCGATGCCTTTCTGAAGTTTCAGGTTGGAAAGGAAGATATCTTTCAAGACATCTTTCTTCCTCTTGTATTCGGGGTCCACCGGGCTCAGCCCCTGGATGGTGCGGAAGACCGAAGAAATGCCCTGGTCGATCTGGCCGTTCCGGGCGTAGTTCCGGAGGGCCTCTTCCGCCTTCTCCAGGGAAGAGGCCAGCTTGGCAACCCTTCGCCGGAGCCTCTGGGCTTCTTCGTCCCGCTCCTCCATGGCCGCGGCCAGGGCCTTGTTCTTCTCCTGGACCACGTGGGCCGAGACGAGGCCCACCACTTCTTCCCTGAGAAGGGAGAGATCCTCCCGGCCCTCCCAGGTGCGGAAAAGGGTCCGGATGGCCTCGGCCAACTTTGCTTCTTCCAGGAGGGCCTGGGCCTCTACGGTCTCCTTGATCCGCTGTCTTTCCTTGTGGAGGCCGGCCTCGGTCTCCTTGAGCCGAAGCCGTAGGGTGTCCACCTGGGCCTCCAGCTCCTTGCGCATCCTTTCGGCCTCGTCCCTGGCCTTCTCCAGGTCCTTGGTCCGCTCCAGGAGCTTGAGGAACTCTTCCTTGGCCCCCGCCGCGAGCGTCCCGGCTCCCTGGTTGCCCAGGTGGAAGGACCGGGCCAGGGTGCGGCGGACAGCCTCCTCCACGAGACCCACGATCCGGTCCAGGCCCACGACGTGGACGTTCTCCACGCCCCTGCGCTTGAGGTCGTCCGGCGTGGTCCGAAAGGAAAACCGCCGGAGCGCTTCTTTCAGGCTCTGCTTGAGTTCCTTCCCCTTCACCGGGCTTCTCCGTCCTTGCCGTCCTGGATATACGGATAGTAGTAGGGGCTCTTCCTCCCCGGGGAGAGGCCCTTCGCGCAGGTAAGGAAGGCGCCCAGCACGGGGGCCCCCACTTTGCGGAGATGGTCCAGGGCACGGTCCACGGCGGGCCGGGGGGTGAAGTCCAGGCGGATCACCAGGAGTGTGCCGTCCACCAAGGGGGCCAGGGTGAGGCCGTCCGTAATGGGCAGGATGGGTGGGGAATCCACCAGGATGTATCGATAGCGTTCCTTGAGGGCGGAAAAGAGTTCCTTCATGCGGGAACTGGTGACCAGTCCGGCCGGGTGGGCAACGTCGCTTCCGGCCCCCATGATGTCCACCTGAGGAAATCCGGAGTCGTAGATCACTTCCTCCAGGTCCGCCCGGTCCTGGAGGATGTCGGTGAGTCCTTTGCCCCGGTTGAGGCCCAGGAGGGCCTCCAAGCCGGGGTGGCGGATGTCCCCGTCCACCAGGAGCACCCGGGTCCGTTCCACCTCCCCCATGGCCAGGCCCAGGTTGGCCAGGGTCACGGTCTTGCCTTCGCCGGACATGGCCGAGGTGACCAGGATCGTCCGGGATGCCCCGGAACGGTTCATGGCCATGATGTTGTTCCGCAAGGCCCGGTATTGTTCGGCCAGAAGACCCTGGGGATGGTGGAAGAGGACCAGGTAGGGGCTGGTCACTCTCTCCACGAGGACGAAGGTGTCTTCTCCCCGGGCCGGGGTTCCCGATCGTTCCGCGTTCGCCAAGGTTCAGGCTCCTTTCCGGCTGGGGAGCCTCACTTCATGTTCCCCGCCGGAAGGGTCTATTTGAGACTTCATGGGAAAGAGTGTCCATTCCCTTCCCCGGCGGGGCGGGAAAAGACAGAGTCCTTTCCCTTCGAGATTCGACCAGGATGCCCTTCTTCCTGGAGAGCCTCACTTCCCAGAAAACCGGAGAGCCCAGGAAAGAGGGTCCTCCCAGTCCAGGTTCAAGCCGCACCAGGGCGGGGGACTTCCTGCGAGCAATGCCTTCAACTGGGGCCCCCAGGCGGGGCCGAACTGCCTGGGGAGGACTCCCCGGGAGATCATGGAAGCCAGCAAAGCCTGGCCCGGGGGATAGACCTGGACCCATTCCTCCAGAAGGAGGAGGAGGGCCTTCCTCCCACCGGGAGTTGCGGCCCAGGAGAGGTATTTCCCCACGTTGAAGTCCTGGTGGAGCCCGTGCAGTCTTCCCAGGGCGCGGGCCGCGAGGAAGCGGAAAGGGTTTCCTTCCGTCCCCGCCGGGCCTTCCAGAAAACCCACCAGCCCGGGGAAGATGTCCTGGAACTCGTCCTTCACTTTCCAAGTGGAAACAGGGTTCTTTTTTTCCGCCTCCGGCCCCGCCCCCAGGAAGAAACCTTCGTCCAGGAGCAGGCCCAACCCGATGGCCGCGGGAAGCTTCCCGGCCCCGGAGGCGGTCCTCCAGGCTTTCAGGAGGGCCGGCCCAAGTCCGGTTTCGCCCCGGTCCCGGGCTGTACGAAGAC
>JALUZX010000121.1 GCA_027011425.1 Planctomycetota bacterium | reverse complement strand
TTCCGGGGCAGGTTCGGAACGGTTCCGGCCTCCCACAGCCCGGGGACGGCGGTCATCGAATTTCCCTTCCGGTATTGGGACACCTTCGCGGAGCGGGCCGACGCGCCCGAGATGCACCACTTCGACCTCCACATCGAATCGCCCAGGGCGGTCTTCGAGAGCGTTACCTGGGACGAGGAAACTCCCCAGGCCCTGGTGGATCTCCGGCTCCTGGCCCGTGTGGACCGGCGCGCCCCCTGGTGGGAGAAGCCCGACCCAAAGAAGGGGCTCTTCCTCTTCGACGCGCCCACGTGGAAGGACGAGGCCAGGAAGATCGGCCTCCAGGGAAACGTCCTGGACCTGAGGTTCTATACGGTCTACAAGCCCGGGGCTTTCGACCCCCTCCACTTCCTCTCCCAGGCGTGGAAGACCGCGCCGACCTTGAAGAGCGTCAAGGTCGTCTACGAGGCCCCCACAGTCATCCTTCGCGAAGAGGAGGGTTCCTGGTGAGGCCGGGAAGGAATCATTGCCCTTTTCAAGTGCTGGAGGCGACCGGGGCCTTCACCCTGGTGGAGATGCTGGTGGTGATTAGCCTGCTTGGGATCCTGGGGGTTCTTCTGCTCCAGCTCTTTTCGGGAGGCCTGGAGATCTGGAGCCGGGGGGAGAACCTCAGGGCCATGCTGGAACAGGGAGCCTCCGTGGCGGACCTGGTCTCTTCGGACCTGGAGAGAATCCAGGGTTCCGGCGACGGCCCCCGGGTGGAGGGGAGGCTTCTGGCCGCGCCCATCACGGCTCCGGGTCTCGACGGGAAGGGCGCCGGGATTCCGGCCTGGCGTTTTCTCAGGTCCACATCCCCCGAGGAGAGGTCCCCCGCCTCGGCCTTCCCCCCGGCGGAAGGAGAACGAAAGAACGGCCCCACAGAGGAACCCGCCGGAGGGGGGGAAAAGCCTTCTTCAGGGAGAAGAGAAGGGGGCGGAGAAACGGCGCTGGAGATCCTCTTTCCCTTCGTCTCCCGCTACGAGACCCGGGAACCGGGCGTTTACCTCTCCCTGCGCAGGGGCCTGGTCCGGGGAAACGAGGCGACTCCCTTCCATTCCTGGTTCTCCTCCAAGCCTTTTTCTTCCCTGGGAGACCTCCTGGACCGGACCCAGGAGGTGACAGACGGTCTTCTCTACTTCGGGATCCGCTTCTGGTCCCAGGACACCCAAAGCTGGGAAGACGATCCCTCCGAGGGGGGAGCCCAGGTCTGGTGGGACTCCACCAGGGGCGGGGGAACCCTGGACGCCCCCCAGGGGGGATTCGACCTGGACCTGGGCCCCTGGTCCCTCCGGGTTCCCTGGGACGACGTCTTTCCCAGGGCCCTTCTCTTGGAGTTCGTCCTGGAGGCACCGCCCGGGGAGGCCCGGTGCGCCGTCACGAGGGAACCTCTGGGCGCGGACAGCAAGGGGCCCCTCTGGGTGGATTACCCCGAAAGGCTCGGGTGGAAGGCATCCGAGGGGGGCTTCGTGAAGATCGAAGGAGAATGGATCCGGTACAGAGAATTGAAGGGCGGGACCATGTTGGGCCTCACCCGCGGGGTGCGGGGGACCAAGGCGGCGGCCCACGGGAGGGGGAAACGGATCCACGTGGGATGGACGGTCCGCCGGGTCCTCCTCCTGTCTCATCCCAGGAGCTGGTGGGGGCCCCTCCCCCAGCCACCGGAGAACAAGGGAGGCTGAGCGGCGATGATCCGGAACGGACGCACCGGGGGATTCACCCTGATCGAGATCCTGGCGGCCTTCCTGATCCTTGCCCTGGGGATGGGGACGGTTCTGGGGTTCTTCTCTTCCACCCTGGCCCGGGAGAGGGCGGCGGTCATGCGGACCCGCCTCTGCGGCGCTCTTCCCGTGGTGGAAGACCTGGTCCGGGAGAAGCTCCGGGAAAAGGGAGACTTGAAGGACCTGGAAGACCAGGAGGTCCCGGGATTCCCTTCGCTCACCTGGTCGGCTTCCTTCAAGGAAAGCCGGGGTTGGCCCGGCGAGGTCCTGGTGCGCATCACCTTCACCTGGCAGGAAGGGGGGGACGCCCAGACCGAGGAGATCGTGGAGTTCTTCACCCGCAACGAACCCTTCCACGTCCGGGCGGCCCGGATCCTCCTCCAGGGAGGGGGAGGAGGAAAGAGGGGAGGCGGGTAGGATGGAAGGGACGAACCTTTCGAGAGGTGATGTGAAATGAAGCGGTTTTGGAGAATCCCCCTGGCGGTCCTGGCCCTGCTCCTCCTTCTGGGGGGACCGGCCCCGGCGGAACTCATCCGCCTGAAATCGGGGAAGGTTCTTCTGGGCAAGATCGAGGGGGAACCCGACCAGGAAGGCTTTCTCTTCCGGCGCTCCGACAACGGGGGGGTGCTCCAGATCAAGTGGCGCCACCTGATGCCCGCCGACGCCCGGCGCCTGAAGGCCAAGGCGGGGCTCCTGGAGGACACGGAAGAAGATGTCCTGGTGAAGGCCAGAAAAATCCACGTCCGCATTCCCGGATTGGCCCGCCCCAAGACCTACATCGGCATCGTGGTGGGCCGAAAGCCGGGAACGATCATCTTGCGGAAGAAAGGATTCGAGACGGAGATCAAGACCGAACAGATCGAGGGCACGCCCGAGTGGGTCGAAGTCCCCGCCCTGGAGGTCTATACGCCTGACGAGTTCTACCAGAAGGAACTCCAGGAGATTCAGCCCGGGGACGATCCGGCCAAGCACGAGATCCTGGCCCGTGCCCTCAAGGGGGCGGGAGACCTGGAAAGGGCGAAGGCCCACTTCCAGAAGGTCCTGGAGCTGGACCCGAATTACCGGAACAAGGTCGCCGTGGAGCACGCCCTAAGCCAGATCGAGGCGGCCCTGGCCCACAGGGACCTGATGGACGCCATGAAAAAGGTCCGCCAGGCCAAAGGGCAGAAGGACTTCAACCAGGCCCTGGCCCTGGCGGCGGAACTGGACAAGAAGCTGGACCAGATGCCGGGCCCCCTCAAGCAGGTCTGGCTGGCCCAGAAAGACAAGCTCGTCAAGGACCGCCGGAAATACCTGGCCTCCCAGGTGACGGAGAGGATCTACCAGTTGATCCGGCGGCTCGCCCAGGAGGAGGTGATCAAAAGGGACGTGGAACCCGAGCAGGCCAAGGAATTCGCCGAGAAGGAGATGCCCGACCTGATCGTCTCCAAGGTGGCGGCCCAATTGGGAATCGAAAAGGACGAGGTCCTGGAACTCTGGAACAAGAGGGAGGAATTCCACCTGGCCAAGCCCAGGAGCGCCACCTACGGGGACGGCACATTCATCCTTTCCAAGGAGAAGGCCTACGCCGGAACGAGCCTGGCCGAACAACTGGCCCAGGGCAATTCCCGGAGAGCCCGGGAGAACGAGATGCAAAGGAGGATCAAGGAATTCCTCCGCCGCCAGCTCCAGAAGCGGCGAAACCGGAACGGCGGCCGGGGAGGACCGCAGGCCCCCCGGGAAATCACCCCGGAGGATTGGTGGAAGGAGGCCAGGGTCAACGAGAGGCGACTTTGGCTCATCGCCTACTTCGCCGAGTTCTCGGGGATGATGAAGGTGAAGAAGGCCTACGCCGAGCCCTGCCCCACCTGCGGGGGAACGGGCTACATCTCCGCCTTGGACGCCAATACGGGAAAGGAGATCCGAGTCAAATGCCCCGCCTGTCACGGCTACCGAATGCGCCGGCGCATCCTCTTCTACTGACCACTCTCTCCCTGGTCTCGGCTCTCCTTCTCCCGGCTTGCGCCGGTCCCGGGGAAAGCGGTCTCGCGCCCCTCCCGGGGGAACTTCCGGCGGCAACGGGGAAGACATCCCCTCCGGCGGGAGGGAAGGGGGCCGGCAAGGGATGGG
>JALUZX010000120.1 GCA_027011425.1 Planctomycetota bacterium | reverse complement strand
AGACGACCTTGGACGACAAGAACGCCGAATTTCCCTTCGAGGGTCTCCGGGATCCCCGGGCCCAGGAAGAGTGGGAACGGGTCTCCGGCCTGGTGGACGATTTCGTCCGCACCCTCTCCTTCGACTGGGCCCTGGAGGAAATCCGGAAGGCCCGCCGGACCAAGGGCATCCGGGACCCGGACTTTCCCCTCTTTCTGGATTACCTGGAGGCCACGGTCCTCAGGGCCCGCAAGGACCACGCCGCGGCGCGCAAGGCTTTTCTCGCCCTGGCGGAAAAACTCGCACGCAGAAAACCCCGGCCGGGCCAGGAGGCCCTGCTTTGCTTCTACGAGGCGGCCCACCTGGCCCCGCCGGAAACGAGGAAAAAGGAACTCCTGGAACTGGCCCGGGAGATCGCCCGGGGCGATTGGGACGACGTTCCAGGAAAATTTCTGCAGTTTATTCTATTCGACCGTATTCTGAACGACTTGGACCGGATGAAGGATCCGGCGGTCCGGGAGGCCCTGGAGGAGGAGATCAAGCCCATGGAGGCTTCCCGGGAAGCCCGGCGGGCCTTCGGCCTCTCCATGGCCTTCCTGGGCAAGGCCCTGGTCCTCTCGGAACTGAAGAGGACCGCCCCGCCAAAGGGGGAGACCCACTACCTGGACATGGAGGGGACCGAAGGCCCCCTGGTCCTGGCCTTCCGGGTGATCACCGGGCCCAAGGGACCGGAGATGGTGGAAGGAGCGGCCCTGGACCTGGCCTCCCTGGCCTCGGAAGTCCTGGGCCGGGAAGAGGCCAAGGGCGGCTCCGACCCGGAAGCCCTGGTGGTCTCCCTCAGGACTCCGAGGAACCTGCCCGTCGTGAACGCGGCAAAGGAAAGGGATAGTGAGCCCCCTCCCGTGGCCTCCCTGGACCTGGGCCCGCCCTTGCAAGGGTTCCGGCTCCTGGCCCGTCTCAAGGATCCCTCCGCCGTCTTGAGGCGGGAAGCTCTGGACCGGTGGAAACTGGGCCTCTACCTGGCGGCCTTGACCCTTATGGCCGGGACGGGAGCGGTCTTTCTCGGGCGCAACGTGAAACGGGAACTGGAGCTGGTCCGGCTGAAAGCGGACTTCGTCTCCCGGGTCACTCACGACCTGAAGACCCCGCTCTCCCTGATCCGTCTCTACGCAGAGACCCTGACCATGGGACGGGCCAGGGGCCGGGAAGAGCAGGAGAAATGCGGGAAGGTGATCCTTTCCGAGTGCGACAGGCTCACCCTCATGGTGGACAAGATCCTGGACTTCTCCTCCCACCTGGACCGGAAGGAATTCACCTACCGGCCCGGGAGAATCCGGGCGGGAAAGCTCGTGGAGGAAGCCCTCCAGGCCTTCCGGCCCAAGGCGGAGAGCCATTCGGTGGAGTTACGCTGGAACCTGGACGGGGATCCCGAGGCCTTCCTGGACGAGGAGGCCTTCAGGCGGTGCATCTTCAACCTCCTGGACAATGCCGTGAAATTCGGCGGAGGGGAAGTGGAAGTGTTTCTCGGGGAGGAGAAGGACCTCGTGGTCCTGGAGGTCCGGGACCGGGGCCCGGGCATCCCGCCGGCGGAACGGCGGAAGGTCCTCCGCCCCTTCTACCGGGGCGAGGGGGCCGGCGAAAAACGAGGCTCGGGCCTGGGACTCTCCCTGGTCCAGCATTTCATCATGAATCATGAAGGCTCAATCCAAATCCTGGACCGGGCGGGAGGAGGCACGGTGATCCGTGTCACCTTTCCCAAAGCACCGGCCGGAAAAGACGCAAACCCCCGAAGGGAGGTCGACCCATGAAAGAACCGAGCCAAGACAAGATCGCCCTCATCGAGGACGAACCCGAGATGGCGGAAGGGATCAAGTACAACCTGGAACTGGAGGGCTACCAAGTCCGGACCGCCGGCGACGGAGAAGCCGGGATGGAGTTGGTCCTTTCCTGGGAGCCCGACCTGGTCCTCCTGGACCTGATGCTTCCCAAGAAACCGGGCCTGGAGGTCCTGAGGGATCTCCGGAAGAAGAACGTCTGGACCCCCATCCTGATCCTCACGGCCCTGAACCGGGAAGGGGACATCGTGGCGGGCCTGGAGACGGGGGCGGACGACTACGTGTGCAAACCTTTCAGCCTGGCCGAACTCCTGGCCCGGGTGAGGGCCGTGATCCGGAGGAACCGCCACCCCAGGAAGGGAGAACAGGAGGTGGTGAACCTGGGAGGAAAGGCGGAGCTGGACTTCCTGCGCTACGAAATCCGCCGCGGGGGGAAGCGCTTTCCCCTCTCCCGGTTCGAGGCGGAGATCCTCCGCTACCTCCTGGCCCGCCGGGGAGAGGTGGTGAGCAGGGAGGACCTTCTCCGGGATGTCTGGGGTTACAAGATCCTTCCCCAGACCCGCACGGTGGACAACCACATCGCCCGGATCCGGAAGAAGCTGGAGGAGAAGCCCGACGAGCCTTACTGGATCCAGACGGTCCATGCCATCGGGTATCGTTTCACACCGGTGGAGTGAAGGGCGGACTCCTTCCCGGAGAGAATTACAGCCCCATTACACCCCCGGTGGGGAGGGGAATCCGAAAAGCACTAGAATAGAGGTGTTGGTTCGACCCGGATGATTCCCAGAGGAGAGCCTTCCATGACCAGGTGGACCTGGATGAGTCTCTTGGGCCTTCTGCTCCTGGCCTCGGCCCCCTGCAGGGCCCAGGAAGACCTGCGTCTCTACCACGAGGCTCTCTACCTGGAACACGTGGCCCACCAGCCCGAGAAAGCCCTGGCGGTCTACAGGAAGATCTGCCGGCAATTTCCCAATTCCCCTTTCCGCCGGAACGCCCTGGTCCGCCAGGCCGATCTCCTGAGGAAGCTTCACCGGCCCGAGGAGGCCAAGAAGGTCCTGGCCATCCTCTCCAAGGAAGGGCTGGCCAGGGAAGCAAGGAAAGACATCTCCCGCCTGGAGAAGAACGCCCGGAGGATCAAGGAGAGGGAGGCGCTCCTGGAAAAACTCAAGGGCTTCCGGAAACGGCTCCAGGCCCTCCAGGCCCGGCTCGAGCGGATCAAGAAGGAGGGGGCGCCTCCGGCCGAGGTGGACCGCCTGGAAAAACAGGTCCGGGGCCTCAAGAAGTCCATCGACGCCCTCAAACCCCGCCTGGTGGGAGGCTGGCTCATCCCGTTCTGGGTCAAGAAACAGGGCCTGGTCCCCAAGAAGAGCTTTAGGGAGGCGAGGAAACTGAGCGCCCGGATCCTGGAACTTCGCAAGAAATACCAGGCCCTGCGATCCCGGGGGAAGACCAAGGAAAGCGCCCAGGTCCTGGCCCAGCTCAAGAAAGCCCAGGCGCGCCTGGAGAAAATCTTTCGTTCCTTCCGGGCCCAGAGGGGACGGCGCCGGAGGCCCTTCCCGGCCTGGTTCTCCAGGGGAGGCCGGTCCGGCCGAATCCTCCTCTCCCCCCGGCGCCTGGCCCGCCTGGACCAGGCCGCCCTGGAGGAATTCCTGAAGGGGACGGATCGTTTCGTAGCCCTGGTTTCGGGGTACATGCAAAGGAGAGGCAAAAAAGATGCGGCTCTCCGTTTTCGAATGACCTGGAGCCTGGCCCGCCGGCTCTACGAAAAACGCGCCTTCGCCCAGGCCGCCGCCAAGACCAGGATCCTGCTGGGCATGCTCCCCTGGAAAAGAATGAGGCTGCCCCGACCGTTTCGGCCCATCCACCGGAAAAAGACGCCAAAGAAAGGCCCCGGCCCGGGAAACCGGAAGAAGAAGTAAACATCTCCGGCCGAATCCATCCTCCTCTTCCGGGGGTCGGCCCCTGCCGGTGGAACTCGCGCCAAGGACCGCCGGCCCACAGCTTTCGCGGAAGCCTCAGAGAGAACTCCTTCTTCC
>JALUZX010000119.1 GCA_027011425.1 Planctomycetota bacterium | reverse complement strand
CGGGAAAGGGAGCGGCCTGTGAGAAGAAGGCCCGGGAGTCCGTCCCTGGTTGCCTCCCTGCTCCTGGGTGCGGGTTTTCTCCTGGGTGGATGCGGCACCGAGCCGGCCAGGGAGGTGGAACTCTCCCTCCCCGGCGGCGGGCTCCAGGCCGAGGTCCGGGCCCTCATGGATCCCGAAGTTCCATCCGGGAAGGCCATTTCCGGGCTGGGGGAAATCCTGGCGTCCCATCCGCGGAACGTTTTCGTGGCCTGGGCCCTGGCCGATCGGGCCTCCCGGGCGGGAAAGGAAGAGGAGGCGGTCCGTCTCTTCGCCGGCCTGCCCGGGCCTTTCCGGGAGACAGCCCTGGCCCGGCTGGAGTCGGCCGCTTCTCCGGCCAAGGCCCTGGATCGGTTGAAGAAGGTCTTGCGGAAGCGGCCGGGTTTTTTCCCGGCCCTCTATCTCCAGGGGCGCATTCTCTCCGGGCTCGGCCGTTGGGAGGAGGCCCAGAAGGCCCTGCAGAAGTGTCTTGCCCTGGCCCCCGATTGGGCCCCCGCTCTTTTCGAGACGGCCCGGGTCCTGGCGGCGCGCAAACGGCCCCGGGAAGCGGCCACCTATCTTGGCCGCTACCTGGCCAGGCGGCCGGAAGACAAGGAAGCCCGCCTCTTCCGGCTCCGGCTCTTTCTCTCCCCTGGTGGGGATCTCTCCGGGGCCCGGCGCGAACTCCGGCGCCTGAAAAAGGAGATGCCCCAGGACGAGCGGGTGACCCTCATGGAGGGAGCCTTGCGGGAGCTGGAAGGCAGGCCCAAGGAGGCGGCCTCCATCTACCGGAGGCTCCTTCGGACCGCGAAGAACGAAGAGGTCAAAAGGATCGCGGCCTTCGACCTGGGGGTGCTTCTCAAGGACAAGCTCCACGATCCCCGCGGCGCCTACCGGGCCTTCCAGGTCTACCTCTCCTGCCCTCCCGGAAAGAGCCTGGCCGACAAGCTGGACCTGCTCCGGGTCCGGACCTGGGTGCTGGAACTCAAGGAAGGAGGCGCCGCCGCCTCCCGGCCCTTTGGGCCCGACCGAAAGCCCGGGGAGGGGCGGTGAAGGCCCTGGTCCAGCGGGTCTCTTCGGCCTGGGTGGTTGTGGAAGGGCGGGAGACCGGCCGGATCGGGCCGGGGCTCCTGGTCTTTCTGGGCGTGGCAAAAGGGGACGGCCCCAGGGAGGCGGACCGGTTGGCCCGCAAGGTGGTGGAGGCCCGCCTCTTCGAAGGGGAGAAGGGGCACTTTCATTTTTCTCTTCAGGATGTGGGGGGAAGCCTGCTGGTGGTTTCCCAGTTCACCCTCTGCGCCCGGACCAGGAAGGGGAGGAGGCCTTCCCTGGACGACGCGGCCCCGCCCGGAGAGGCCGAGGCTCTCTACCTGCGTTTCCAGGAAGCCTGCCGGTCCCTGGGGGTTCCCGTGGAGACAGGGGTCTTCGGCGCCCACATGGAGGTTCACCTGGTGAACGACGGGCCCGTGACCTTTCTTTTCGAGGTCTCTTCCCAGGCCTCCCAGTAGGCCCTTTGGAAGGTAGCTCTTGCCTCCCGGGGGATTCGGAGCCTCCGGGCTTCCCCGAGCAGGATGCCCAGGTCCCAGGCCCGGGCCCGCAGGGGCGCCGGGCCCTGGTGGAACCTGGCCCGGGGGGAATCGACTTTGAAGATTTCCCACGTCCCCTCCCGGCTCCTGCGGGCAAGGAAGTTCCGGAGGTGAGGGTTCCGGTCTTCCAGGCCGAGAGCGTGGGCCTGGCCCAGCCACTCCCCCAGGGCTTCGTAGAGGTCCTCCTCCGGCGGCGGCTCCCGGGAGAGGAGGGCCTCCACGTTTTCGGCTTCTACGTACCGGGAGAGAATCCAGGCTTTCCTGAGCCAGCCGAGGAAACGGTGCTCTCCGAAGGCCAGGGGCTCGGGGGCGCCCAGGCCCCGGGCCCGGAGCCAGAGGAGGGTCCGGGCCTCCCGGGCCGCCCGGGAGGGGGCGAGGAATGTGTTCCGGAAGGCCCCCCGCAGGGTCTCCAGGCCGGGGTGGACGTAGAGCTTCAGGACGCAGGCCCCGAAAGGTGGAAGGTCCAGCCGGGCCGTCCATCCGGTCCGGTGGCGGGCCAGGAGGATTCCCCCAGGTGGAGGGGCCGTCGAAAGCGGCAGGGAGGCCGGGTCCCAGGAGGTGTGGGCCGAAAGCAGCCAGGCGCGGAAACTCATCCCAACCCCTTGCTTGACTAGGTGTTACCCCTGTTGCATAAAAGGCTTCTCCTGTTTCCCCGGACCGCCGAAGGGCCGGAAGATCCAAGAGAATCCGTCTGGGAAGGTAGCTTTCATGAGAACGATCACCAAGAGGGAACTGGTCCACCGGATCGCCGAGACTGTCGGTGTGAGCAAGGCCGATGCCCGCAAGGTGGTCCAGACCTTCCTGGATCTGATCGTAGAGGAGTTGGGCCGGGGGAACCGGCTGGAGTTCCGGAAGTTCGGGGTCTTCGAGGTGCGCCACCGGAAGCCCCGGGTGGGCCAGAACCCCAAGACCCTGGAGAAGGTGGAGGTTCCCGGCCGGCGCGTGGTGAAGTTCAAGGAAGGGCGGGATCTGAAGGAGAGGTTGGCCCAAGGGGACGGCGAAGACTAACCCTTTCCTCCCTTGGACCGGGAGGGTGCTCCCATGAGAGACGAAGGGTTGAGGCTGACCTACCACGCCGGGACTTTCTATCCCCGCAGGGCCGAGGAGGTCCGGGCCTTCCTGGAGGAGGTCTCGAGCCTCCCTCTTCCCGACCCGGGGGTCGGGACGGTCCTCGGCGGAGTGGTGCCTCACGCGGGCTGGGTCTATTCCGGGCCCACGGCGGCCAAGGTCTGGCGCCTGCTGGGGGAGAGGGGGCCCGAAGGGGCGGACCTGGTGGTGCTTTTAGGCGCCATCCACCGCTTCCAGGCCGTGGCCGGGCCGGGGGTGGATTTCCACGGGGCCTGGCACACGCCCATGGGGGACCTGCCCGTGGACCGGGAGGCCCTGGAGGCCCTGGCGGAAAAGGGGCTGGTCCAGGCGGCCCCATCGACCCACCAGGGGGAGCATTCCCTGGAAGTCCAGCTCCCCTTTCTTCTTCATTTCCTGCCGGGCGTAAAGATCCTTCCCGTGGCCATGCCCCCCAATCCCCAGGCGCCGGAGTCGGGCCGGGCCATGGCCCGGGCCCTGCGGGAGATGGGGCGGACGGTCCTGGCCGTTGGGTCCACGGACCTGACCCACTACGGCGACCGCTTCGGTTTCGCCCCGGGCGGAAAGGGCGAGGTCGGCCTGGCCTGGGCCCGGGCCAACGACAAGCGTTTTCTGGACCTCCTTCTGGCCATGGACGCCGAATCCCTCGTTCCGGAAGCACGCTCCAGGATGAACGCCTGCGGCGCCGGCGCCGCCGCGGCGGCCCTGGCCTTCTCCCGGGAGATGGGCGCCGACCGGGCCTTCCTGGTGGAGCACACCGACTCCCAGCAGGCCCGGCCCGATCCCTGGTCCGACATCTACGTCGGATACGGTGGCGTAGTCTTCCTGAAGGGTTTGTCTTCCGCCTAATCTATGGGTCTATGAAGGACCAAAAGGGCTGAGATTCCGCCCAACAATGCGCGAAAAGGCAGGTTTCAACTGTTTCAGCGCTTGCGAAGGTTTTTATCTTCGAAAAAATGGGGGCCATTTTCCGTCTCCAGTACCAGTGGACCGCCCTCCGGGCACGAATTTAAAGGCCGGGTCCTGTTGGATGGACTCCAGAACAAAATCAGTGCCTTTTTCAAGTGGTGCGCCGGGCTAAGGCCCCAAACCGGCCCGGTCCGCACCAGGACGTGGGCTGGGCGTCAGCCCCGCCGTATACCCTCGCCGCGCCGCCCCGCACCCTCCTCTTG
>JALUZX010000118.1 GCA_027011425.1 Planctomycetota bacterium | reverse complement strand
GTCCACGACCTCTCGGGGAAGATCCAGGTGGTCTTCAGCAGAGAACGTATGGGAGAGTGGTGGCCCAAGAGGAAGCTCGTGGAACCGGGCGACATCGTGGCCGTCCGGGGCGAAGTGGGCCGCACAAAAAAGGGCGAGCCTTCCATCTGGGCCGACGAAGTGACCCTTCTCTCCAAGGCCCTCCTTCCGCCGCCGGAAAAGTGGCACGGCCTCAAGGACGTGGAGATCCGCTACCGCAGGCGTTACGTGGATCTCTTCGCCAACCCCGAAGTGCGCCGGGTCTTCCTGGTGCGCTCCAAGGTGCTCCAGGTCACCCGCCGGTTCCTGGACGAAAGGGGCTTCCTGGAGGTGGAAACCCCCTTGCTCCATCCCGTGGCGGGGGGCGCGGCGGCCCGCCCCTTCATCACCCACCACAACACCCTGGACATGGACCTCTACCTGCGGATCGCCCCGGAACTCTACCTCAAGCGCCTGCTCGTGGGAGGCCTGGAGCGGGTCTACGAGCTGGGGAGAGTCTTCCGCAACGAAGGAATCAGCACCCGCCACAACCCGGAGTTCACCATCCTCGAAACCTACCAGGCCTACGGGGACTACCTGCAGGTCATGGAGATGGTGGAGGAACTCTTCCACGCCCTGGCCGAGGCGGTCCACGGGAAGACGACCTTCACCTACCAGGGTGAAGAGATCTCCTTCCAGGCCCCCTTCGAGCGCAGGACCTACATGGACCTCTTCCGGGAGGCCAACGGCTTCGATTTCTTCGACGCCGAAAAAGTGAAGGCCCGCGCCGCCGAACTGGGGATCGAGGACAAGGGCCTTGGGCCGGTCCACCTGGCGGGGGACATCTTCGAGGAGACCGTGGAGCCCCGCCTCTCGGGGCCGGTCTTCGTCATGGACTATCCCAAGGAACTCTCCCCCCTGGCCAAGACCAGCCCCAGGGATTCCCGGCTGGTGGAGCGCTTCGAGCTCTTCGTGCGGGGCATGGAGATGGCCAACGCCTTCACCGAACTCAACGATCCCCTGGACCAGGAAAGGCGCTTCCAGGAACAGGTGGCCACCCACGACAGGGACGCCGAGGCGCCCAAGGAGGTGGACACGGACTACCTGGTGGCCCTGCGTTACGGCATGCCCCCGGCGGGAGGCCTGGGCGTGGGCATGGACAGATTGCTCATGGTGCTCACCGATTCGCCTTCCATTCGGGACGTGATCCTCTTTCCCCTCTTGAGGAGGCTCCCGGCCGGCGAGGAAGGCGAAGAGGAAGGCCGGCCCTCCGGGGATTGAGGCGGAAGGCCCGGAATGTACAAGTATTTTCTCGGTTTCCGCTACCTTTTTTCCCGGCCCATCAACATCCTGGGCGTGGGAGGGGTCGCCGTGGGAGTCTGGTTCCTGATCACCGTGGTGGCCATCTTCACCGGTTTCATCCGGGAGATCCGCACCCACATCAGGGGGACCTCCTCGGATCTCATTCTCTACGGCGTAACGCCGGACATCCCCTTCCCCAGGGTGGAAAAAGCCCTCGAGGAGAACCCCCACGTCGCGGGATGCGCCCCCCGGATCGTCCTTCCCTCCCTGCTTCTCGGAGACATCAGGGCCGACGTCGGCGGCGGGGCCATCTCCAGGAACATCTTCTCTTCCTCCAAGTTCGCATCCCGAAGCTTCGTGGTCCTCATGGGGGTGGACCCCGAAAAAGAAGAGAGCGTCACGGATTTCCGGAAATTCCTCCTGGACAAGGAGGTGGCTCCCTCCGACAGGGTGGACGACCCGGACCATCCCTTCCGGGTCGCGCCTCCGCCGGGGGAGGGGTTCGGGAAACCCCAACCGGGGATCATCCTCTCCACCCTCAACTCCGGGCTCTTCCACAAAGGGGAGAGGATCGGCCTGGCCACGGTCAACCTCTTCCCCGACACCAAGAACCCCCTGGAACCCAGGGACCGCCCCCTGGACGCCATGGTGATCAAGCGGGACCTGGACATCGCGGGCTTCTATCACTCCAAGTTCTTCGAGCACAACAAAAGCACCGTCTACGTCCACATCGACACGGCCCGGTCCATGATCGGCTTCGATCCCCTGGAGGAAGGCTACCGGCCGGTCTTCAACGAAGTGGCCATCAAGCTGGACGACCCGTCCCTCTCCTACGCCGTTCTCCCCGACCTGAAGAAGAGGCTCCGACCCATACTGGCCACCACGCCCTGGAACCTCCAGACCTGGGAACAAAGGAAGAGCCTCTACCTCAAGGCCGTGGACCACGAACGGGCCCTGATGAAGCTCCTCCTCATGATCTCACTGGTGGTTGCGGGCTTCCTGATCTTCGCCACCCTCTCCATGATGGTCACCGAAAAGACGCGGGACATCGGAATCCTCACGGCCCTGGGCGCCACGCGGACGGGCATCCTCTACATCTTCCTCTTTTGCGGATTCGTCATCAGCTTCCTCGGGTCGCTCCTGGGCAGCCTGGCGGGCTGGATCTCCTGTCTCTACCTCAACGACTTCAACGAATTCCTGGGAAGGACCTTCCACGTCCAGCTCTTCCCCCCGCAGATCTACAACCTCTCCCGGATTCCCACCGAATTGGACCTTGCCTGGGTTCTCCAGGTTGTGGCCGGGGCCATCCTTCTCTCCCTTCTCTTCTCCCTGATCCCCGCCTTCCGGGCGTCCAGGTTCGAACCGGTGAAGGCCTTGCGCTATGAGTGATCTCCTTCGTTGCCGCGACATCCGCCGCTCCTTCCGCACGGGAGGCAAGGTCCAGCACGTCCTCAAGGGTGCGGATTTCCGGGTGGCCCCGGGCGAGATGGTCTCCCTCCTCGGCCCGTCCGGTTCGGGGAAATCCACCCTTCTTCACATCCTGGGCCTCCTGGACAAGCCGGACAGCGGGGAAATCTGGTACGGAACGAGGCGGGTCGACACCCTGCCCCCCCGGGAGAAGGCACGGATCCGCAACCAGGAAATCGGCTTCGTCTTCCAGTTCTACCACCTGGTCCCCGAACTCAACGCCCTCCAGAACGTCCTCCTCTCGGGGATGATGACAACATCTCTTCCGCGCTGGACGGCGGAGCGGAAGAAGATGCGCCGGAAGGCCATGGAGCTTCTCGAGCGGATGGGGATCGGCGACCAGGCCCACAAGAGGCCCAACAAGCTCTCGGGCGGCGAAAGGCAGAGGGTGGCCCTGGCACGGGCGCTCTTCTCCTCTCCGCCGGTGGTCTTCTGCGACGAACCCACGGGCAACCTGGACAGGGAGACGGCCAGGGAGATCATGGAACTCCTGGAGGAATTCCACCGGGAGGAAGGGACGGCCTTCGTGATCGTCACCCACGACGAGAGGGTGGCCGCCCGGGCTTCACGACAGGTATACTTGGACGACGGCCGTATCGTGGAAGCGCCGGCCTCTCCAGGGCCGGACCTGGTGATCCCCAAGCTGGAGTAACCTTCCATGGAAAGGGTTCCGACCCAGGGAAAGAGGGCCGCCGAAAGGAGATTTCCTATCCGGCTGATATTGTCACCCTCCTTCCCGGCGATCCTGGCCCTCTCCGCCCTCTGGTGCATCCCTTCCTGCCGGTCCGCCCCCTACGGACTTGGGACAAGGCTGGAAAAACTGGACGCATCCCTGGCCGGGCTCGGCGGCGCCCTGGGAGGGGAATTCCGCCGGGCGGAAACGCTTCCCGGAAAAACGGCTTCCTTCCTCCAGGTCGTTCCCATCCACGGGATCCGCCGGGGAGAGGCCTTCCTGGGCGGGACAGTCCAAGACGAGTTCCGGCGGGCCGCGGAAGGATCCCGGTTCCTGGGAAAGGCCCTGGCGGGGGAGCTAGGCAGGACGGAGAGCCTGGAACATCCCTCATCCACCCTCTGGAACTACCTGGGAAGCGAAC
>JALUZX010000117.1 GCA_027011425.1 Planctomycetota bacterium | reverse complement strand
TTCCGGGACCTGGGATCGTCGGGCCCGTACCGCTGAAAATCGTAATCCAGATGGGGCAGGTAGGTGAGCAGCAGCGTGGGCGTTTGATTCTCCATGACGTAATTGGTGGCGTCCACGATCCACTTGGTGGACTTGATCCCCGCGCCGGGCCCCCAGAACTGGAAGAGCGGAAAAGGACCCAGCTTCTCCTGGATGTCCTCCCGAAGATGCCTGGGCCTGGTCCAGAGGTCGGGCACCTTCCGGCCCGCCGCGCCGTAGCAGGGCCTGGGAGTGACGGCCACGTCCACGTTCATGTCCATGGAGAACCACCAGAAGAGCCGGGCCGCCGAGAAGGAAGGATCCTTCTTCCGCGCCTCGTCCCAGATGCGGTCTCCCCCCACCAGGCGGTCCGGCTGGCGCCAGAAGAAGACCTCCCCCAGCTCGCGCCAATACCAGCCGTTGCCCACGATCCCGTGCTCCGAGGGCATGAGCCCCGTGAGCAGAGTGGATTGGACCGTGCAAGTCACCGCCGGAAAGACCGTCTCCATGGGGCAGGAAAACCCCGTGGAGGCCAGGGAAGAAAGGTGGGGCGTCTCTTCTCCCAAGAGCGAGGGAGTAAGACCGGGAATATCGATGACAAGGACCTTCCTCACGGCAACACCTCCCGCCCGGGCCCGGCCGGGCCCCCATCCTCCCCCTTCCCGGCCGGCCTGCATACCGGGAACCGGACAAGAAGGTAGGCCCCAGGGGCCTGGGAATAAAGAGTTTCCCTTCTCCCCCCCGGAGCGCCTGGCCCACGAGCCGCCGGGGCTCCATCATGATCTCTTTCCAGCCAAGCGAAAGAACCTTATGCGCGCCGACCTGTTCCCCTTCTTTCTATCACTCTCGATCCTCATGAACCCCTCGGCCACCCCTGCTCCCCCCGGAGAGATCCCCCGGCGAACCGCCTCCTGGCAACCCGAAGGCCTGGGCAACCACCGGGCCCGGATCCTGGTCTCCCAGGCGGGCCCAGCCCTCCGGGTCACCCTTCCCTGGCGGCGCCGCGACCCCGATCCCGCCGCCAAGGCGGTGCTCCTCTTTTCCGCCCGGACGGGCAAAAGGATCCGGGACCTCCTGGTCCTCCAGGCGGGCCGCAAGCAGGGAATCCTGGTCTTCCGGCCCGCCGAAGGGCCGGGGGAATACCTGCTCTATTATCTCCCCTTCCGGTCCACCGGTTCCAGGAACTACCCCAAGGTGGAATACCTGGAGCCAGAAAAAGAGGCGGACCCCTCCTGGATCCGCCGGAACGGCCTGGAGGGGCTCACACCCGGCTCGGCCCGCTTCCAAAAACTTCCCCCGGCCCGGGTCGTCGCCTTCGAATCCCGGGGCGCCTTCAACGCCTTCACCCCCATGGAGATCACCGCCTCCCCGGAGGAAGTGGACGCCTTGCTCGCCCAACACCCCCGCGCCCCCTTCCTGCTCTTCTGGGAGGACCGCAAATACCCGATCCGCATGGACCGGGACATCCCCCTCCGGTGGGCGCGGCGCGGACCCGGGGGAACCCTGGAAGACACCGCCCGCCAGGGGGAGTTCTACGCCTTCCAGGTGGGAGTCTACGCCTGCCTCGTCCGCCTCCAGGCCCTGGATGTCCGGTGTCCCGGATTCTTCGATTCCTCGGGAAAAAGCCTCTCCCCCCGGCCCCTCCGCTGCTTCCAGGTCTCGGGAATCGACTGGATCGGCCGGCCCTTCCAAAAAGAAGTGGACGTTCCCAAAGGAAAGGTCCAGGCCCTCTGGCTCGGCGTCCAGGTCCCACGGGACGCCCGGCCGGGCCCCTACGAAGGCCGGGTCACCGTGGCGCCCCGCGGGGTGCCGCCCCGCTCGGTGAAGGTCCGCCTCCACGTCCAGGGCCCGCCCATCGCCGATGCCGGGGACGGCGAGCCCTGGCGGCATTCCAGGCTCCGCTGGCTCGACTCCCGGATCTGCGCGGAAGGGGACCCGGTGAAATCCTTTACGCCCCTGGCGCTGGAAGAGGACGCCCTAAGAATCTCCCTGCTCGGGCGGAGGATCGTTCTCGGACCGGACGGCCTGCCCGCCCGGATCCAGAGTTTCTTCACCCCTTCCGTCACGGGGATCCGGCCCTTCACCTCCACGCCCGTCCCCATCCTGGCCTCGCCGATCCGCCTGGTGGCGCGGGACTCCTCGGGCAAGCCCCTCCCCTGGAAGATCCGCTCTTTGCGGTTCACCAAAAAGACCAAGAGCGCCGTGGAATGGGAGTCCGCATGGGAAGCCCCCGGGCCGGGGCGGCGTGGAGGCCTCGGAGGACGCCCGCGGCGATTTCGCCCTCCGCGCCTACAGCGGTCCCCTCGACCTCCGGCCCGGCCGGCCTCTCAGGTTCGACTTCACCCTCCTGGTGACGCCCTTCAAGCCCCTGGACACGAAGGCCCATTTTACGCGGCGTTACTACCACGCCTTCGAGCCCCTCAAAAAGATCGCCGCCGCCGGGGCCGACGTGGTCAACATCCACCACGCCACGCCGGTCAACCCATACATCAATTATCCCTTTCTCCGCTTGAAGGAGCTGAAGGACTACATCGACGCCGCCCATCGCCTGGGCATGAAGGTCAAGATCTACGACACCGTCCGGGAGCTTTCCAACCACGCCCCGGAGATCTTCGCCCTGCGCAGTCTCGGGGAGGAGATCTTCGCCCCCGGGCCGGGGGGCGGTCCCGCATGGCTCCAGGAGCACCTGGGAGGAAACTACATCGCCGGCTGGTACGTCCCAAAGTATGAAGACGCGGCGGTCATCAACAACGGCGTCTCCCGCTGGCACAACTACTACCTGGAAGGCCTGGACTTCCTGGCCCGGAAGGCTGGAATCGATGGATTGTATATCGACGACGTGGCCTTCGACCGGACGGTCATGCAGAGAGCGCGCCGCATCCTGGAGCGGCGGCGGTGAGAGTGCCTCATCGACCTCCATTCGGCCAACCAATACAATCCCAAGGACGGGTTCGCGTCCAGCGCCAACCTCTACATGGAGCATTTCCCCTACATCGACCGCCTCTGGTTCGGCGAATACTTCGACTATGATTCGCCCCCGGACTACTGGCTCGTGGAGATCTCGGGCATACCCTTCGGGCTGATGGGGGAGATGCTCCAGGGGGGAGGAGAGCCCTGGAGGGGCATGCTCTTCGGGATGACCGCCCGGCTTCCCTGGGCGGGCGATCCCAGGTCCACATGGAAACTCTGGGACCAATTCGGCATCCAGGACGCCAGGATGATCGGCTGGTGGGACCCGGACTGTCCCGTGAAGACAGGCGATCCCCGGGTCCTGGCCACGGTCTACCTCAAGAAGGACCGGGCCCTGGTGGCCCTGGGATCCTGGGCGGACGGACCAGTGATCGTGCGGCTTGCGGCCGACTGGAAAGCCCTGGGAGTGGACCCCAAAAACGTCATCATCCACGCCCCGCCCAACGTCCGCGTAGAATCCACCGGAAACCACCCGTAACACACACGCCTGTAGAGACCGACAGCCTCCCCTACGGTCTATACCCCCCCACCTCGTGAAGAGCACGCCGGAGGGGCCCGAAGGGCCCCGAACGTCGTGTCCGATGCGCCCATAACTCCTCAATCCCACCCATCCTCCCAATCCCCTCCATATCCCGTGAAGAGCACGCCGGAGGGGCGAGCGAAGCGATGCCCCGAACGTCGTGCAGGGAAATCCCACGACTCAGGGATCCTTCCAAAACTCCAGGAGCCCTCTTGTCCGACGTTCGCCCCCTATCCTCGTGAAGAGCACGCCGGAGGGGCGGAGCGAAGCGATGCCCCGAACGTCGTGCAGGGAAATCCCATGACTCAGGGATCCTTCCAAAACTCCAGGATCCCTCTTGTCCGACGTTCGCCCCCTA
>JALUZX010000116.1 GCA_027011425.1 Planctomycetota bacterium | reverse complement strand
GTGGAAGGGGGGGGAGAAAGAAGGAAGTCCGGCTGGTCCGCCAGGGCTTCCAACTCGCTCAAAGTCTGGTCCAGGGCTTCCAAGGCGCCGGGGCCATGGCCCAGGAGGGAGAGGCACCGGATGACCCCGGCCCGGGCCTGGACCAGGCCCGGGTCCCAGGAGACGGCATCCCTGTAGGCGGGAAGGGCGTCGCCCGGGCGGCCCGCCTCTTCCAGGGACGACCCATGGCGGAAGTAAAGCCGCCCGATTCTCCGCCGTAGGTCCTCCCTTTTCTTTTCCTCCTCGGGCCGGTCCATCACCAGGAGGAGTTCCCGCAGGTGCCGGGCCGCTTCGGGAAAGTGGTGGAGTTCCTCCTGGGCCCGGGCCATGCACGCCAGCCCCTTCCGGTCCCTGGGGGAGAGGGCCAGGACCTCCTCCAGGTAGAGGACGGCCCGGTCGGGCCGTTTCTGGGCCAGCAGGTCCTCAGCCAAAGAGAGCCTGGTCTGGAGCCGGTCGTCCTGGAACACCTCCAGGGCCTCCGTGTGGAGACGTTCCGCCTCGGCGGGACGGCCCATCTCCCGAAGACAGTCCCCCAAGGCCACCCGGGCGTCCATGTGGGAGGGGTCCCTTTCCAGGACCTCCTGGAGCCGGCGGGCCGCCTCCTCCCAATTTCCCCGCAGATACTGGTCGATTCCCTGGACGTACCGGTCCACGGCGGCTCTCCGTTTCAGGTCCCGCACGACCCGCCGGAACCAAAGCCAGACAAGGACCGCCGCCAGAACCCCCACCCCCACCAGGACCACCTCCAGAAGAAGAGGATCCCGGAGGATCTCCTGGAGAAAGTTTTCTCTTGCTGGAAGGGGCGGAGAGTTCATGAACACCCGGAGTTCTGCGTTCCCATGAAAAAGAGATTGTGCCCAGCCGGGCATTCCCGGCCCAGTCTCCATGCTGCCGGATCCTTGAAAAAGAGGCCAGGGAATCGACCCAAAAAGCCATCGCTCACGAAGAAGCACATGGAAGGCGCCCCCCCAGGGCCCTCAAAACCTGGCATCCCAAAAGTTGAAAGGCCCCATCTCAATGGGCCCCTTGAGTTTGATTTTCTTCAAAACCTTCACGAAATCAGGGGAACCATCTTTCCATAGGATGACTCCTCCGATTCCAGGGAGTTTCCCGCCCCAAGCCCTCCATGTCTCCAGCAGGACTCCCGGGTCCTTGAAACCGCAAAGGATTCTCCTTTCCGCATAGAACCCGAGGACAAAAAGGGGGGGCAGAGGAGAGACGAGGGTTTCTTCGGGGCTGGTCAAGGAAGCGAGCTTCCTCCCAGCCGTTTTCACTTCCGAAATATGGGGAAGCAGAGGGGCCCAACGCCTCCTGGTTTCTATATAGCCACGGAAGAGAGAGGCCACCCCGACAAGAACAGCGAGAAACAGGATCGCCCGCCCGAATCGAGGAATTTTCTTCCAAAGAAGAAAAAAGAAGAAGGCCGCAAGAAACCCCAAGCCCGGGGCCAGGCTCAGTTGAAAGTATTCATGGATGTATGCTCCTTGGAGAAAGAAAATTATCTGGAGCAGCCCCACCCCAACCGGCACGAGGATCAGGAGGAGAGACCGACTTCCCGCAAGGGACCGTTTGAAAGCCAGGAGGGAAATCCCCCCTAGGAGACCGAGAAGAGTGACGGGAAGGAAGAAAAGGTTCTTGTGAAAGGAAATCACCCTGGCCAGGGCTTGAGAGAAGCTTATGGGTCCATTCCCCGAAATCATTCCCAGAATGCTCCACCTTCCCGCAGATTCCACGATCCCGGGAGAGGGACCCACCTGGGAGGCCGCCGCCCGCCATCCCAACAACAGCAGCCCAGAAACCAGGGCCAGGATCCAGAAGGAAAACCTTTCCGGGAGCTTCCTTTCCTTGGCGAAAAAGACGGCCCACATCCCCAAGAGACCCGCAAGGAAAAAGGAAACCCACGAAACGAGGAAACCAAAGACGAGAAAGAAATTCGCCCACGCCAGGTGAGCCCTCTTTCCGGAATCCAGCCACCTTTCGGCCGCCCAGAGCGCTCCGGCGGTCACGAAGAGGATTCCAGGCCCCATGGGATCGACGAGAGTGGCGTAATAGGTCCATACCACCTGGCCCGCCGCGGCGAGCACCCCTGCAAGGGCGAACCATGCTGAACCCTCGAAAAGGTTCTTCAAAAACAAGAAAAAAAGAAGAACGGCCAGAAGAGAAAAGACGAAAGGGACAGCCCTCGCCGAAATCTCGCGTTCTCCGAAAAGGCTGAAGTTGAAAGCGACCAGGAGGGGAACCATGGGGGGATGATTCAGGGTGATTTCCGGGTGTTCTCTAACCGGACCAGGGTCGTAGCAAAGACCAAACCTGAGCTTTCCGATGCCGTAATTGTTGAAATTTCTCGCGGCGATACTGTAGAGGCACCCATCGTAACCATCCATCGTTGAATGGCAAAAGGGGTAGTCCAAATTGGTGGAAAAGGCGATTCCGCAGAGTAGGACCGACAAGAAAGCGGGAAGCACGACTGCCTTCTCCATCTCACCTCCTCGTTTCCGGTGTGTCAGACAGGGAAGACCCACCGAAAGGAAGCCGGGCGCCACATTTCCGGAGAACCCCGTTCAGCGGCCGGAGCCCATCGCCATCCGAACCAAACGGGCCAAAAGGCCGGGAAAATCCACTCCCGCGGCCCTGGCCGCTTTGGGTAGAAGAGACTCCTTGGTCAACCCGGGGATTGTATTGCACTCCAGAACAACGGGCCCGGAAGAACCCATGATGAAATCCGTCCGGCTCACCCCCCGGCAACCGAGGACCCGGTGGACGCGCCGGGCAAGCCGGCATAGATCATCCTGTTCCGCCTTCGAAAGGGAACGGGGGGGGCAGATCTCCTCTGTCCATTCCGGATCGTATTTGGCCTGATAATCGAAGAACAATTTCTTGGGCCGAATTTCCACGGGGGGAAAGGCCAGAAGATCTCCGCTTTCTTCCCGGCCGTCTCCAAGGACAGCGACTGTAACTTCCTTTCCCGGGACGACTTTCTCGACCACCAGGGGTAAACGGCTCTCCACGATCAGGGGAAGAACCCGGTCCAGGTCGGGAGGTCCTTTCAGCAAGTGAACCCCCAAGCTCGATCCCGAAAAGTCCTCCTTGAGAAAGCAGGGAAACCCGCTATCGTCCTCCACCGCTCTGCGTATTTCCTCCACCCCGGGATTTCGGATCTCCACGCCGGGAGCAACCGGGATTCCCTGGCCTTTCAAAACGGCACGGGTGGCGCTCTTGCTCATGGCCAGGGCGGAGGAGGATACTCCAGACCCTGTATATGGTAGGCCGAGAGTTTCAAAAAATCCCTGGATCGAGCCGTCCTCCCCCCCTTCTCCGTGCAAGGCAAGGAAGAAACATTCCACCCCCCTCTTCAAAAGAGTCTCTATAACCCGGAAGGGTCGTCCAGACCTTTCCCCCTCGATCCGCCAAAGCCTATCGGGGAGGATCTCCACCTCCACGACAAGAGGACACCCCACTTCCTTCAACCCAGCCGCCACGTTCCTTCCCGAGGCGAGGGAAACTTCCCGTTCGGGGGAAATCCCCCCCATGAGAACCGCCGTGGCGGGAAGGTTCACCCCTCCTCCCGGTCTCCCCCCGCCCGGAAGGCCAGGGCCGCCGCGCCCTTCAGGATGGCGTCCGAACCAAGCACCGAAAGGGCCATCCTGTAGGTGTCCTTTACGGGCGAGAGGCAATGAACCCGGATTCCTTCCTCCACGAGCCCGTAGAGATCCGGCCATCCATCCAGGACGCCGCCTCCCAGAACCAGGGCGGCAGGGTTGAAGAGGGTGACGAGGTTGGCCGTAAGCACCTGGAAGGCCTCCAGGGCCTGGGAGAGGATGCGCCATGCAGCCGCG